>CAIXOY010000578.1 GCA_903921135.1 uncultured Gammaproteobacteria bacterium | reverse complement strand
GCTCGATCCTTCGCCGCTGATAGAGCTGGATGCCGCGCGCATCAGCGAGTTCATGTACACGCGCACCGAGGATCTGCCGCCCGGCATCGGGCGCATTCCGCTGAAAGAGATCAAGGCCAACAAGTGCCCTATGCTCGCACCCGCCACCATGCTGACCCGTGCCATCGCAGAGCGCGTGGGCATTGATCTTGAGGCGTGCGAACGCAACGCCGCGCGATTGCTGGCCGCGCCCGGGCTTCCCGAGAAACTGCGTGAGGTGTACGCCATCCCGCGTGAGCCGCGTGCACAGCGGGACCCGGAGGCAGCGCTGTACGAGGGTTTCCTTGATGACCGCGACAAGGCGCTGTTCCCGGCAGTGCGCGCCGCGGGAGAGACAGAGCTGCGCGAGCGACGATTCCTGTTCCGTGACCCGCGACTCGGAACGCTGCTCTTCCGTTACCGCGCCCGCAACTTTCCGGGCTCGCTGTCTGCCGAAGAGCGTGCCGAGTGGCAGGAGCACCTTGAGCAGCGCAGACATGGAGTGCCGCAAAACGGCGTGCTCGATTGCCGCGGATTCGTGGCTGCCATCGAAGAAGCGCGCAACAAACACACGGGGGATGCCGCGCGCTTGCGCCTCCTCGACGAACTTGCCGCATGGGGCGCGCAGATCTGCGGCCGCAGCCTGACCGGAGACGCCGCCGATGCCCCCTGAAAAACCCCGCGTTGCGATGCTGCGCCCGGCCATCGCGCTGCTCGCACCCTACCGCGCGCGCGTGCTGGGGGCCTCGGTGGCGCTGGTGTTCACGGCCTGCATCAGCCTGGGGCTCGGGCAGGGCCTGCGTCTGCTGGTCGACAAGGGTTTCGCCACCGGCTCGCACGAGCAACTGAACATGGCGGTGGCGGTGTTCATGGGGCTGGTGCTGCTGCTTGCGGCGGGCACCTTCGTGCGCTTCTACCTCGTGTCCTGGATCGGCGAGCGGGTGACGGCCGATATCCGGCGCCGCGTCTTCGATCACGTGGTGGGTTTGCATCCCGGCTTTTTCGAAACTAATGGCAGCGGTGAAATACAGTCGCGCATCACCGCCGACACCACGCTGCTGCAGACCGTGATCGGCTCCTCGGTGTCGATCGCGCTGCGGAACTTCCTGATCCTGATCGGCGGCATCGCGCTCCTGTTCGTGTCGAACCCCAAACTCACCGGCATCGTGGTGCTCAGTGTGCCGGCGGTGCTCGCGCCGATCATGGTGTTCGGGCGGCGCGTGCGGGCGCTCTCGCGCAGCAGCCAGGACCGGCTCGCTGATGCCGGCGCCTATCTGGGCGAGGCACTCGGCAACATCAAGACCGTGCAGGCCTTCAACCACGAGGATCTCGACCGCGCGCGTTTCGCCGGGCACGTCGAGGAAACCTTCCGTGTCTCGGTGCGGCGCATCACGCAGCGCTCCTGGCTCACGGTGATCGCGATCGTGCTGGTGCTGGGCGCGATCGGCGCGATGATCTGGGTGGGCGGGCAGGACGTGATCGACGGGCGCACCAGCCCGGGCGAGCTCACGGCTTTCGTGTTCTACGCGGTGATGGTGGCGCTCGCTGCAGGCGCGCTGTCGGAAGTTTTCGGCGATATACAGCGCGCGGCCGGCGCGATGGAGCGCTTGCTGGAACTGTTGGCCGAAGCGCCGCAGATCCGTGCGCCGGAGAACCCTGTTCCGCTGCCCGCACGGCTCGCCGGGAGCATCTCGTTGCAGGAGCTGCGATTTGCGTACTCCTCGGCGCCGGATCGTTTTGCCATCGACGGCATCAGCCTCGATTTCGCGCCAGGCTCCAGCACCGCACTGGTGGGCACATCGGGTGCGGGC
>CAIXOY010000577.1 GCA_903921135.1 uncultured Gammaproteobacteria bacterium | reverse complement strand
TGGAACTGGTCTACGCCAACTTCGGTCCTGTCGGTGCGATGGTGAAGGGCGACATCCCGTGGGACGACGCGCGCGTCGCGGGATACGGCAAGGATCTGAAAGCCATCGCTTCGCTGAACGCGATGCGTGGATGGCCCGCAGGCTCCGAAGGTGGCGAATCCCTTCCCGAGATCTGGACCAGGATGGACGACTTCCAGAAAAAGATGGAAGCCTTCCAGGCCGAAGCCAGCAAGCTGGGCGATGTGGCGGCCACGGGTGACCGCGAAGCGATCAAGGCGCAGTTCGGCGCGACGGGCAAGACCTGCAAGTCTTGCCACGACGACTTCAAGAAAGACGACGAGGGCTGATCAGCCCGCCTTCAGAGGAACGGCGCGGGCTTTGGTGCCAGCGAGAGCAGCCACCAGAGCAGCGCCGCACATCCCGCCAGCAATACCAGCGCGAGCCAGGCGCTCGCCTTGACCGTCTGCCCGGCGGCGCTGCCGCCGGTGATCATCGGGCGCACGAGATTCTTGCCACCACGCAGATACAGCAGCACCGCGATGATGTGCACGCCAACCATGGCGAGCAGCAGGTTGAAATTGAGTTCGTGCCACTCGCTCACCGTGCTGGAAAGCCCACCGGCCAGATGCGCGAGCGGGCCGCTGAAGGAAATGTCGTCTTCGTTGAAGAGCCCGCTGACGCCTTGCGACAGGAGCAGGGCCAGCATGAGCACCACCGACCACCCGCCCGCAGGGTTGTGGCCCTCCCCGGACCATTCCCCGCCCCTGAAGTAGCGCATCACAGCGCCCGGCCCGCGGAGGAAACTCGAGAAGCGCGAATGCTGGCTCCCCGCAAAGCCCCACAGGACGCGGAAGGCCACGAGCACCAGCACCGTGTATCCACACCACTCGTGTACCTCCATGTAGCCTTCCTCTGCGCTCACCCACGCGGTGATCAACAGCGGCAGCAGGCTCCAGTGGAAGAGGCGGGTGGGCAGGTCCCAGACGGTTGCGGTGGCGGACAATTGCATGCGTGCGGTGGCTCCATGGAGGGGGCATCGGGCTGCGCGGTAATTTGGCCGGGCTCGCGTTGTGCGTCACCGTTGACGGCCCCGGACCTGCTCAATATAGTACCGGCCCTTCGCACCCGTAGCTCAGTTGGATAGAGTACCTGGCTACGAACTAGGGGGTCGGGAGTTCGAATCTCTCCGGGTGCGCCACTCACAAAGAAGGGGACCAGCAGGTCCCCTTCTTCGTTTCTGCCTTGCGGGACTTTCGCCCGATGGCGTGAAGAAGCCTCCGCTCTCAGATCTCTATCACCGTCCGTATCCCCCGCCCCGCCGCAAGATCCGCAAAGCCTTCGTTGATCTCCGCGAGCGGGCGACGGTGCGTGATCATGCCTTCAAGGTCGAGTTGCCCGTTGCGCCACAGCGAGATCAGCCGCGGGATGTCGCGTGGTGAATTGCAACTGCCGAGCAGACATCCGCAGAGTTTTTTCTCGGTGGAGGCGAATATCGTGACCATCGGGATCGTCACGTTCTCTTCGAGCGGTGGTGCGCCCAGGCACAGCGTGGTGCCGCCCGAGCGCGTGAGCGCGATGCCGGTCTCGATCAGCGCGGCCTTGCCGGCGGCTTCGAAGGCGTAGTCCACGCCGATGCCGCCGGTGAGGCGCATCACGGTGCCGGGCAGGTCTTCCGTCACTGGATCGATGGCGTGGGTGGCGCCGAATTTCAGCGCCGCGGCGCGGCGTTCCGGCAGCGGGTCCGAGGCGATCAGCACCGATGCGCCCGCGAGGCGCGCACCCTGCACCGCGGCAAGGCCGATACCGCCCAGCCCCATCACCAGCACGGTAGCGCCTGCTTCCACCTGCGCGGTGTTGAGCACTGCGCCCACGCCCGTCTGCATCGCACAGCCGATCACGCAGGCCACGTCGAGAGGAACGTCTGCGTCCACCTTGATGGCGCCGCTCGCGGGCGTCACCACGTACTCCGCCAGTGCGCCAACGCCCACGCCGCGCAGGATTTTCTCGCCGTTTCTCGAGAGCCCGGTTTCGCCATCGGGCAGTGCCATCGTGGCGAGGCTCATGCCGTTCACGCAGAGGTTGTGCTGGCTGCGCAGGCAGAAGTAGCAACTCCCGCAGGGCGGCAGCGGCGTGAGGATGACCGGGTCACCGGGCGCGAGGTGCGTGACGCCCGGGCCCACGCAGTCCACCGTGCCCGCCGCCTCGTGTCCGAGGATGATCGGGCCCGGCATCGGGAAGCTGCCCGAGACGATGCTGTAGTCGGAATGGCAGAGCCCGCAGTAGCGGACACGCACGCGGACCTCGCCCGCACGCGGTTCGATGATGTCCACATCGTCGCGCACGACGAGCGGTTGTCCGGCGGATTCAAGTACGGCAGCACGCATGGCATCACCTCGGCACGATGGCATTTTTCCGGCAGGCGCTTTTCCGGGCGCTGCCTATCCTCGAAAGCAATCTTCTCCGGACGCAGACGGCGTGGGCACTGCACTCGGCATCCTCTACACAAAGGGCTTCCCTCGCCTTCTGCGCTTGCTGGCCTGCACGGTGACGGTCTGTCTGTCCTGCCTGCGCAGTGTACCCGTGCACGCTGATCCGGTAGCAGCCAACATCGGCGCGGGCATCGCCGGTGTCGAGTGGCAACTCGAACGTGCCGAGCGTTGCCAGAGCAGCGCAGACACCTTGCAGCGTCGCCTCGACAGGCTGGCTGCAGACCCCGTCACCCATGCGGCTGCGATCGCCGAGACACAGACGCGGCTCCTGGCAAACAAGGCCTGTGTGCAAAGCGCTGTTGCGCGCGCGTCGAGCCTGGAGCTCTCGCTCGCGAGCCTGAGAGAGCAACTGCTCTCGGCGTCCCGTGCGGATGCCGCTGCGCTCGCGGCGCATGTCGACGGGCTGCGTGCGGCGGAGCGCGAACGCGCGAGCATCGACTTCGACATCCGGCTCATGCAGTTCCAGATCGACAAACTCAGCCGTGCGAAGTCGGTGAACCAGGCGCTGCTGAACCAGAAGATCGCGATACGCGAGAACCTGCGGGCGTCACTGACAGCTGCGGTGGAGCGTGTCGCCGCCGCCAACTCCGCGCTGGCCGGGTTCGAGACCTCGGCCCTGACGGTGCTGGCCGAGCGCCGCGCCACGCTCAACTGGAGCACCCCGACCACGCGTGAAGACGGTGCGCCGCTCGCGGCCGGAGAGATCGGTGGTTTCGAGATCTACATGCTGGCGGAATCGACCGGAGAGACCAACGTCATCACGGTGAACGATCCGATGAGCACCACGTTTACGGTCGAAGACCTCGCGCCCGACACCTATCACTTCTCGATGAGCGCCTTCGATGTGGAAGGCACCTTCAGCCCGCTCTCCGAGATCGTGGCCAAGACCGTCCGCTGAGATCAGGGATTCTCGACGAACTCGGTGATCTCGAGGTTGTAGCCCGAGATGCCGCTGAAGCGGGCAGGCGAGCTGAGAAGACGCATGCGCTGCACGCCGAGGTCTTTCAGGATCTGCGAGCCCGTGCCGTTCACACGCCAGAACTGCTGCCCTTGCTCGCTGGTGGTGGCGCGTGGGGCAGGCGTGCGCGGGAATTCCTCGATCTGGGTGGCGAGCTCTGCGGGGCTCTCGTTGCGGGACACCAGCACGACCACGCCTGCTCCTTCCTGCGCGATGCGTTCCAGCGCCGCAGCTACGGACCATCCGCGTGCCATTCCCGGACGTTCCGTGTGCAGCAGGTCGCGCAGCACGTTCGTGACGTGCACGCGCACCAGTACGGGACTCTCGGGGCGGATCTCGCCCATCACCATCGCGACATGCAGGCTGCCGTCGACCAGATCCTCGTAGGAGACCAGCCGGAAGCGGCCGAAGGCCGTATCGACGTGTTTGTCGTGTCGGCGCATTACCGTCTGGTCGTGAAGGGCACGGTAGGCGATGAGGTCGGCGATGGTGCCGATGCGCAAGCCGTGGCGTTCGGCGAACACTTCGAGCTGCGGACGGCGCGCCATGGTGCCGTCTTCGTTCACGATCTCGACGATCACCGCAGCCGGCTCGAATCCGGCAAGCCGCGCCAGATCACAGCCGGCCTCGGTGTGGCCCGCGCGGCGCAGCACGCCGCCCGGTTTGGCGACGAGCGGGAAGATGTGCCCCGGCTGCACGATGTCCGCCGGTTTTGCCTGAGCCGCCACGGCCGCGAGCACGGTGGCCGCGCGCCCGTTCGAGGTGATGCCCGGCTCGCTCAGCGCTGAGGCATCGATCGACACAGTGAAGTTGGTTTCGTGCTGCGAACGGTTGTCGCGCACCATCAGCGGAAGATCGAGCTGGCGTGCGCGCTCAACGGTGATCGGCATGCAGATCAGGCCGCAGGCGTGTGAAGCGAAGAAAGTGATGTGCTCTGGCGTGACGGCCTCGGCCGCGATGATCAGGTCACCCTCGTTCTCGCGGTCCTCGTCGTCCATGAGGATGACCATCCGGCCCTGCCGGATGTCTTCGATGATGTCGCGTACGTCTGCGATCGGCACGGTTCGTGGCTCAGCGTGGTGGCGGGTCAAGGAGGACTTCGAAGTGTTTGAGCGAGCGGCCTGCGGGCCAGCGCACTTCCAGCACGAAATCGAGGTAGGGCTCGCCTACGGGTCGCTCGCTGCTCACCAGGACGCTCGCCTCGCCCTTGCGGTCTACCTGCAGCGTGAACACGAGCGGGCTCGCGTGTGTGGCCTGCTCGATGCCGTAGGAGCGATGGACGTCTTCGCTGGCAAGCGAGATCTGCACGTCCGACGCGGAAAGACTGCCGAGCCTGCCGAGCGGCACCGTGGCGCGCAGCGGTTCGCCGAGATGCGAACGCACGTCCATCTCGCCCACGCTGAGCGCGAGCGAGGCGTTGGCGCCGAGCGCCATCGCGAGGAAAACGAGGCGACGCAGCACGGGACGGCTGACGGTCTCGAACATGGAAATCTCCCGGAACGGGGTGTGGCCCGAGTATAGGCAGCGCTGCCATATGCCGCCACCGCGGGTGCCGGTTACACTCGCGCGGATTTTTCCGGAGACACTCGCATGACCACCGTCTTTGCCACACCTGCTGCGCTGCTCGGCACCGAGGGCCAGGCACTCGGCCCCACAGACTGGCTCGAGATCACGCAGGCACGCGTGAACCAGTTTGCGGATGCCACCGGTGATCATCAGTGGATCCACGTCGACCCAGAACGCGCGAAGAACGGTCCTTTCGGCGCGTGCATCGCGCACGGTTACCTCACGCTCGCGCTGGTGAATCTTTTCCTGCCCGACCTGATGCGCGTCGATGGTGTGCGCATGGGCGTTAACTACGGCGTCGACAAAGTGCGATTCCCTTCGCCGGTCACGGTGGGTCGACGCATCCGCGGGCGCGGAGAGGTCGTGGCTGCGGAAGAAGTGAAGGGCGCCGTGCAGGTGATCGTGCGTGTCACGGTCGAGATCGAAGGCAGCGACCGCCCCGCCTGCGTGGCCGACACGATCAGCCGCTTCTTCCCCGCCTGAGCGTCTGGCAGCGCGCGCCATGGCCGTCTGGATCCTGAAGACCGAGCCTGCGGAATGCAGCCTCGACGATATCCGGGATGTACCAGGCGGCGTGATGCGCTGGGACGGCATCCGCAATTACCAGGCGCGCAACAACCTGCGCGCCATGCGTTGCGGTGACACCTGCCTCGTCTATCACTCCTCCGTGCGTGACGCGGGAATCGTCGGCAGTGCGGTGCTGCTGCGCGAGGCTTATCCCGACCCCGCGCAATTCGATGCGGCCAGCCCGCTCTTCGATGCGAAGGCCTCGTCAGAGGCACCGCGCTGGTATGCGGTGGATATCCGCTATGAAGGGCGTTTCCCCGCCGTTCTGCCCGCGCAGCAGTTGCGTGAGGAGTCTGCGCTGGCGGAGTTGGCGCTGTTGCGTCAGGGCCGTTTGTCGGTGTCTCCGGTATCGGACGCGCAATGGCTGGTGCTGCAGAGCCTTCTCGGCCGGCCTGCGCCATGACCACCGGCCTCATCCTCTCGGGCGGTGGGGCGCGCGCGGCCTATCAGGTGGGCGTGATGCGCGCTGCCATCGAGATCCACGGCCGTGACACCTTGCCCTTCGATGTGATCTGCGGCACCTCGGCCGGTGCGATCAATGCCGCGTTCATCGCCGCCAATGCGCACCGCCCGCGCGAGGGGCTGGAGGCGCTCTACCGCACGTGGCGCGGCATTTCGCCGGGCGATGTGTACGACCCGCGCTGGCGCGCCGTGATCGGAAGCCTGGCGCGTATTGCGCTTGCGCCCTTGCGGCGCGGCGAGCGTGCGGCACCGCGCTCGCTCCTCGACAGCGAGCCGCTGCGCGGCATGCTCCGCAACTGGCTGGACTTCGACGCCGTGCGCCAGAACCTCGCGCGCGGCGCGCTGCAATCGCTTTGCATCACGGCGATGGATTACGCCACCGGCACATCGGTTGCCTTCTACGAGGGCGGTGGTGTCGCGCCGTGGGATCGCATCTACCGGCGCGGTGAGCCCGCGCGCCTCGGCCCCGAACACGTGATGGCCTCTGCGGCGATACCGATTCTCTTTCCCGCGCAGCGCATCGGTGATGCCTTTTACGGGGACGGAGCGCTACGCCAGTTGCACCCCATCAGCCCCGCGCTGAAGCTCGGTGCCTCGCGGTTGTTCGTGATCGGTGTCTCTACGCGCCGTGTCGATGCGCCCGAGATGCTCGATCGCCGCCGCCCCACCATCGGGCAGATGGCCGGTCATATGCTGAACCGGGAATTCATCGACAATCTGGAAGCTGACATCCTGCTCGCCCAACGCATCAACGCGCTCGCCGATGTCGTGGGTGCACAGGGGCATGACGCCCCGGGCACGCAGCACATCGAGACGCTGGTGATCACGCCCTCGCAGCCCTTCAACGCGATCGCCGCGGCCTACATGCAGGCCCAGCCCCGCTCCATGCGGCTGTTGTTCAGGCTGCTGGGTGCGGGGCCGCAGGGCGCGGGTGCCAGCTTTGCCAGCTACCTCATGTTCGACGGCAATTTCTGCGCGAGGCTGATGGATCTGGGTTATGCCGACACGATGCGCGAGCGCGATCGTGTCGAGGCGTTTCTGAACGTCTGAGGGAAGAGCGTCTCAGCTGCGCTCCATCAGCGTGTTCATCCGCTCAAGCGCATCGACGTATTCCTGCATCAGGCGCTGCACCACGGCGCGGCTCGTCTCTACCTCGCGGATCTGGCCCACCACCTGACCCACCGGCAGGAACGCGACCTTGCGCGTGTCCGCTGTGGCGATGTAGCGGTGCGTGCGGCGTATGGCATCGGCCGAGACCAGACCTTGCAGCGGCATGCCGAGGGGCTTGGGCGTCTCCGGGCTTGCCCACGCATCCGTCCATTCGTTGCGCAGCATCCGGCAGGGCTTGCCCGTCCACGAGGGCGAGCGCACGGTGTCTTCGCTGGTGGCCGCGAAATAGCACTCTTTTTCTTCGGGTTCCGCGGCCGCTTCCGCCACGCTCAGCCACAGCGAGCCCGTCCATACACCTGCCGCTCCCATGGCCATCGCAGCTGCCACCTGGCGCCCGCTGCCGATGCCACCCGCCGCCAGTACGGGCGTGGGCGCGACGGCATCGATGATTTGGGGCCAGAGCACGATCGAGCCCACATCTCCCGTGTGTCCACCGCCTTCAGAGCCCTGCGCGATGATGATGTCCACACCGGCTTTCTTGTGCGCCACAGCCTGTTTCACCCGCCCGCACAGCGCCGCCACCATGCGCCCGCTCGCGTGGATCCGGTCGATGACCTCTTTGGGTGGAGTGCCCAGCGCGTTGGCGATCAGCTTCACGCCGGGGCGTTCGAGCGCAACGTCCAGCAGCGGCGTTGCCGTGGCTTCGGTCCAGCCGAGGAGTCCCATGCGCTGCTCGCGATCCGGCCATTCGGGTACACCGTGGTCGCTCAGGAGCTTTTCGGCGAAAGCGTGGTGTTCGGCCGGCACCATGGCGGCCAGCATCTTCTCGAGTTCTGCCGGGTCGGTGTTGCCGATGCCTTCGTATTTCTGCGGAATCACGATATCGACGGCGTAGGGCAGGCCGCCGATGTGCGCGTCGATCCAGTCGAGTTCCTCCCGCAGTTGCGCCGGGCTGAAACCCACCGCGCCCAGCACGCCGAGCCCGCCGGCCTTGCTCACTTGCACCACCACATCGCGGCAATGGGTGAAGGCGAAGATGGGCAGTTGTATGCCGAGTTTCTCGCAGATCTCCGTACGCATGGCAGCACTCCGGTGTGCGTGTCTGGAGCACGGATCATCGGCCGCACCGCGGGTGTGCGGCAATGGGCGGGTAAGCCATTCGCGCCTGTCCAAAGCCGTCAGCGACGTTGCCTGACGTGTACCGCGCACCTACACTCGCCGCATCCATGAATGATCGCAGAGGCCTCGCCGATGGCAGTCACAGGGCGCAGATGGGTCGTCTTCGCGGTGTTGGCCTTGCTCGGCGCCTGCGCCAGTGTCGTAGGGCCCGTCGAGGAGCCGCGCATCAGCATCACGTCGATCCGCTTCCTGCCGCCCTCCGGCGCGGAGCAGCGCATCGAAGTGGGGCTCAAACTCATGAACCCGAACGGCTTTGACCTCAAGGCCAGCGGCATCGTGCTGAACGCCGGCTTCAATGACGTTCCTGTGCTGAGCGGCGCCATCGCGGAGCCGCCCGTGGTGCCTGCCTATGGCGAGCAGGACATGAAGATGGTGCTCTCCGCCAGCCTGATGAACGGCATCCGCCTCGTGCGATCGATCATGCAGCACCCGGAAGATCCGGTGAGCTATCGCCTCGACGCGCGTATCGATCTCAAGCTCCCGCTCGCGCGGACGCTGCGTATCCTGAAGCAGGGCGAGATCGCGGCGCAGGCACCTGCGGGCAGCCGCAACGACGCACCGGCAACCAATCTGTGATCGGCCGCCACACCACCGCCGACGAAGTGCTCGAGGGGCTGGACCTGTCGGGGATGCGCGTTCTGGTCACGGGCGCTGCTGTGGGATTGGGGCGAGAAACCGCCCGGGCACTCGCCATGCGAGGTGCGGCCCTCACCGTGGCCGGACGCGGCGCGGAGCGTATGCAGTCGATTGCCACCGAACTCGCTGCCAGCACCGGCAACGCGCGCATCGATGCGCTCGACCTCGATCTTGCCTCGCTTGATTCGGTGCGCAGCGCCGCGGCGCGCTATCTGGATACGCACGGGCAGCTCAGCACGCTGATCAACAACGCGGGTGTGATGGCCTGCCCCCTCGAGCGATCCGTCGAGGGGCATGAGATGCAGTTCGCGGCCTGTCACCTGGGGCATTTCCTGTTCACCTGCCTGCTGGTGCCCGCCTTGCTGGACGGTGCGCCTGCCCGCGTCGTGAACCTCAGTTCTGCGGGCCACAAGCTCTCGCCGGTGGTGTTCGAAGATATCGATTATCTGCAGCGGCCCTATGACAAATGGCAGGCCTACGGGCAGGCCAAGACGGCGAACATCCTGTTTTCGGTAGCCCTGCAGCGCAGGCTGGGTGCTATGGGCGTCTCGGCCAACGCCGTGCACCCCGGTGCCATCCGCGAGACCGAGCTCGGCCGCCATCTGCGCCCCGAGGACTACCGACTGCTCGCCGAGCGCAGCAACAGCGATCGCGGTTTCGATTTCAAGAGCCTGGGCGCGGGCGCTGCCACGACTGTCTGGGCGGCGACCGCGCCGCAATTCGCCTCGCGTGGTGGGCTTTATCTCGAGGATTGCAGCATCGGCGTGCCGAACGAAGATCCCGTGGCGGGCGAGGGCGGATACCGCCCGTGGGCCGTCGATATCGAGTCTGCGGAGAGGCTCTGGCGCGTGTCTGAAGAAATGGTGGGTGAGGGCTTTGCGTGGGTGCCGGATGCCTGATTACTGGATACTTCTGCTGGGTCTTGCGATCGCGGGCTGGATGTTATTCGACGGCATGCAGGTGCGGGAACGCGCGCTGCGCGCCGGGCGCGATTACTGCCGGAACATCGGTGTGCAGTTCCTCGACGAGACCGTGAGCCGCCAGCGCACGGGCCTCGCTCGCGATACCACAGGGACGCTGCGCCTGCGTCGTGTGTATGCCTTCGAGTTCACCAGCGACGGCGAGCGCCGCTACACGGGCGAGATCGTGATGCTGGGCTCGCGCGTCGACGGTGTGCAGGCGCAGCTCCACCGCATCCTGCACTGAGGATCTCGCCTCAGCTCCAGCGCGAGTGCTTCGAGAACTGCTGCTTCAGGAAGGCCATCTGGTCCCCGCGAATACGGTCCCCGTTGACCAGCGCGAGCCACTCGGCGGTGTTGGGCTGGTAGGGGATGGCCAGTATGTCCATGCCCGCCTCTACCGGCAGGCGGTTGCCTTTGCGCTGGTTGCAGCGTCTGCAGGCCGCGACCACGTTGTTCCACACGTCCTTGCCCCCGCGTGATGTGGGCACGATGTGATCGCGCGTGAGTTCGGTTTCGCGCGTGGCCTCTCCGCAGTACATGCAGACGTGTAGATCGCGCCTGAACAGCGCACGGTTGGTGAGAGGGGGTGTTGCCCGCGGACGCCAGCTGGTGTGGCCGTTGCAGGCGATGATGCTGTGGAGCGCGATGCTGGAGCGCTGCCCGCTGATGCGGGAGGTGCCGCCCAGCACGGTGCGGATCGTGTCACCCAGCGTCCAGGCGACCAGGCCGCGGGCGTAGAGACAGGTTGCTTCCTGCCAGCTCAACCACTCGACGGGCTGGCCGCCAACGCTGAGGCGCAGGATACGTGGGGCCGTCATGAAGCCCCCTCCGGCGTGTGTCTTGCGGATTCCCTGTCTGGGAAAGCGGTGTCCTCGTGTGAGCGGACGCGCGGTGTCGCGCCGCGGACAGACACTAAACCCCCGGCTCCTCCGCCTGCAACCCGAAATTCCGGAGACGAAAAAAAGGCCGCCCGGAGGCGGCCTGAAACATCCCGGAAACAGGATTCTGCGTGTTCAGGCGGCCGCGCGGCGGCGGCCGAACATTGCCATCAGGGCGCGGGCCCCGGCGATGCGTGCATGGATTGCATCGCGCGGGTCGAGGTTGCCCACGCGCTCGATGATCTGGCTGCGCAGGCCGTCGCCTGCCTGCTCGAGGTCCCGGCGCACTTGCTCGCCACGCTTCACGAAACCTTCCCACTGCTTGGGCGCGTCGATGCGGGCCTGGATCACGCGGATACCCACGGCCTCGACCAGATGGGCCGCGATGCCGAGCTGCGCCAGTGCGATCTCGCGCGCGGCGGCTTCGAGCTTGCCCGCGGGCGGGGTGCTCGGTGCGTCGGTGCGTGTCTTGCCTTTGGCGGGCTTGCGGGGGGAGGGTTTGCGGCGGGCGCTTCCGGCGGATGCGGAAGCCGTGCGGGTTTTGGGGGGGCTGCGTTTGCGGGTGGAGGCAGTGCTGGCCATGGTGGGTTCCTCGGGTGTGTGGCGTGGTTGCCGGTGTGGCAGCGGAAGACGGGCCCAGACTAGTCGCCGTCCCTAGAGGCCACACTCTAGAAAGCGGAGCACTCCGTCTCGCGATGGCTTCCTGCGGCCGCACGGTGGAATGGCCCGCGGCCTGCGGCTACCATCGCGGCTCGCCGGGGCCCAGCCCCTCAAGATCCGCTCCCGTACGGAGGCATGCCTTGGCCGAATTGCTGCTCGTGCGTCACGCGCAGGCCTCGTTTCACGCGGCCGATTACGACTGCCTCTCGCCGCTCGGCGAGCAGCAGTCGCGTTGGCTCGGCGAACATTTCGCTGCCCGGGGCATCACTTTCGACGCTGTAGTCACAGGCACATTGCGCCGCCATCAGCAGACGCTGGAAGGCATTCGGCATGGCCTCGCGCCGGAGCAACTGCCGCCTGCGCTGCCTGTGCCCGGCCTGGACGAGTACGAGTTCAGGGCTCTGGTGGCGGCCTTCGAGCGCAACGAGCCCGAGCACCCGATGGTCACAGCGCGGCAGGCGAACCCCCGCGACAAGTCTGCCTACTATCGCGTTCTCCGGCTGACCTTACAGGCCTGGGCAGACAATCACTTGCCCGGCCCCTTGCCCGAGAGCTGGGACGAGTTCCGCGCAAGGGTCGATGCGGCCGCTGCTGCTTTGCAGGCGCTTTCCGCGAACAGCACGCGTATCCTCGCGATCGGCTCCGGTGGCGCGATGGCCACGTTGCTCGGCGGGCGGCTCGGGCTCTCGGTGCCCCACATCGTGGATCTCAACCTGCAGATCCGGAATACCTCACTGAGCCAGTTTTTCATCAACCGCGAGAAATTCCTGCTCGCCACCTGGAATGCGGTTCCGCACCTCGATATCGCGGGGCGCGAGTCCTCGATCACTTATGGCTGAGCCACACACGGAGACCGGAGCATGAGCGTTGACACATTGCCGATCGAGAGTCTGGGGCAGTACCTCGAAGCGCGCATCGCCGGCTTTCGCGGCCTGCGCGAGGCGGTGAAGTTTCCCGGCGGGCAGTCCAATCCCACCTTCCGGCTCGAAGCCGACAGCGGCCGCTACGTGCTGCGTCGCAAGCCGTCGGGCCAATTGCTGCCATCGGCGCATGCCGTGGACCGCGAGTACCGCGTGATGGCCGCGCTCGCCGGCACCGATGTGCCGGTGCCTGCCGCGCTTCACCTCTGTGAAGATGATGCGGTGATCGGCAGCATGTTCTATGTGATGGAATTCAAGGAGGGCCGGATCCTCTGGGATCCCGTCCTCCCCGACATGGACGCGGCGGCGCGCGCGCGCATCTACGACGAGATGAACCGCGTGCTGGTGGCGCTGCACAAGGTCGACATCAACGCGGTGGGCCTGCAGAACCACGGGCAGCCGGGGAATTACTTCGCGCGGCAGGTGAGCCGCTGGACCAAGCAGTACCGCGCCGCCGAGACAGAGCGTATGGAGTCGATGGAGCGGCTGATCAGCTGGCTTGCCGCACACGAGCCGCCGGACGATGGGCGGGTATCGCTGGTGCACGGCGATTACCGCCTCGACAACATGATGTTCCACCCCACCGAGGATCGCGTCATCGCGCTGCTCGACTGGGAACTCTCGACTCTGGGTCACCCGGTTGCGGATCTCGCGTTCCAGTGCATGCAGTGGCGCCTGCCGCACGGCAGCTCCGCGCTTCGTGGCTTGGGCGGGGTCGATCGCGTGGCGCTCGGCATTCCGTCGGAAGAAGCCTACGTCGAGGCTTACTGCCGGCGCATGGGCATCGATGGCATCGCGGACTGGAATTTCTGTCTGGCCGTGAGCTTCTTCCGGCTCGCCTCGATCTGCCAGGGTGTCTACAAACGCGGGCTGGACGGCAACGCCTCCAGCAACGAGGCCTCGCGCTTCGGAGAGGCGGCCCGGCGTATCGCTGACGCGGGCTGCAGCGTCATCGACTGAGCAGCCGGTGCTCAGTCCCCCAGCGTGACCCAGTGCCCGTCACGTACCGCGAAGGTGACGGGTCCTTTGTCGACGCTGAAACGGTGGCGTGCGTCCATGCACTGCAGTTCGAGCCCCGGGAAGACGTGACTGCGGGCGATGACGCGGCAGGCGGCGGTCATCTCGGCGAGCACATGCCGTTTTCCGATTTCTTCCTCGTCGAATTTCGCCATCTGTTCTTTGTAAGCCGCAATCGTCGCCTCCACCCGCTCGATCATGTTCGTGTTGGCGGGCGAAGGCGGTTTGTGCCGCAGATCATGCAATGAGTGCTCGAGGCCTTCGCAGGTGTCCTCGATCTCGAGGCGTTCGGAATAGTGCGAGTCTGCCTCGCGGCGCAGTTTCAGGATCGCGTCGTCCATCACGATGCGGGTGGTGGATTCCTTCTCCGTGCCGAAGATGCCCGCCGCCACGCTGACGCTGGCATGGATCGCACCGCCGCTGATCCGCGACGTCCTGTTTTTGTCGCCGCCCACGGCAAGGTGCCGGCAGGCGAGCACGTGGCACTGCAGCAGATTCAGGCTCACGGTGATGTCTTCCGCTGCCTCCAGCGCCGCGTTCTGCGCATAGCGCGTGGTGATGTTGCGGCCCTGCACGCTGCAACTGTGCAGCGAGCCCTGTACCGTCGGGCCGATGATCCCTTGCACGGCTGTGACATCGCCGCCGGCTTTCACCTCGGCGGCTTCGATGAACCCGCCCACCACCACATCGCCCGTCACCGAGACGCGCATGTCGGAGTGGATGTCGCCCTTCACCACCAGGCTTCCGTCGAGTTCGATGTTGCCCGTGTGCAGGTCGACGGCCATCACCTGCAACACATCGTTCACGCTCATGCCGTTGGCGAGCCGGTGCGGGACGCCGCCACGCGCGGCGCGTAGCAGCCCCGCGTCATCCGGGTCGATGAGTGCGCCCTCGCCCACGGCGAAAGGGGTTTCCTCTGGCAGGTCGAGCATCAATTGCTCGCCGAACACATCGAACCCCGGACGGCCGGGGCGCGGCGGGTGGCGGCGCACCAGTGCATCACCCTCGTGGACGCTCTCGATCTCTCCGAGTTCGTGGAAATCCACCGAGCCGTCTTCGCGCTCCACTGGCCGGAGCACACGGTCCTGGAAGGGCGTGACGAGATTTTCGAAGCGGCTCGGCAGCGGTTTGCCCGGTTTCAGGCCACGGGCAACCATGCGGCGCACCACAATGCCCGGCGTGCCACGGGCGCAATCGGCGATCAGGCTGCATATGTTGGTTTCGTCGATGCCATAGAGTATGCCGACGGCCTCCAGCGCCCCGCAGACCTGTGGCCAACCGAGCAATTCGCCGCCCTCGGCAGGCATCGCCTCGGCATCGGCATGCATGCGGTCGTCCGAGACCTTGATGCTGCAGCCCGCATCCCGCCGAACTCCCGCCACGAAGCTGTGCAGGGGCGGAGGCTCTTCGCCTTCCGCCGTGCGGGCGTCGGGCTTGAGCAGGGCGTCCATTGCGGCACTCAGACCCGGGTCGATGTTCTCGGGGTGGAGATGGCAGGCGGCAAAATCGGATGCGTCCCAGGCCTGCCGCAGCCGGAATGCATTGAGGTCCGCGGTCTGTGCCGCGTGAACGTGGCAGAGTATCTCGCGGGTACCGGGATTCTCGCTGAATCGGTAAACGGACACTCGCCGGCTCTCCGGATCCGTGGGTCATGGTGATAGGCTAGAGGCCGCAGTATAGGCCAGCTTTGGCCTCCTGAACCGCAACCCCTGCCATCGGCGTAAAGACACCATGTTCGGACGTACCGCCCTTCCACTCCCTACTGCCGCGCAGGCCCTTCCTGGCCGAGCCGAACCGATGCCTGTGCCCGCGCGCCATGTCGTCAACGGGAATCCGCTCGCGGCCCCTTTTCCCGCGGGGCTCGAGATCGCCGAGTTCGCGATGGGCTGTTTCTGGGGCGCTGAGCGGCGTTTCTGGCAACAGCCCGGAGTGTTTTCCACGGCTGTGGGCTATGTGGCCGGCATCACGCCGAACCCCACCTATCGCGAGGTGTGCAGTGGCATGACCGGTCACACCGAGGCAGTGCTGGTGGTCTTCGATCCCGCGCTCACCTCTTACGAAGCCCTGCTCAAAGTGTTCTGGGAGAGCCACGACCCCACGCAGGGCATGCGCCAGGGCAACGATGTGGGCACGCAGTACCGCTCGGGGATCTACACGCACGGCGAGCGCCAGCGTGCGCTGGTCGAGGCGAGCCGGCGAGCCTTCCAGCAGGGGCTTGATGCCGCAGGCTACGGCGCCATCACCACCGAGATCCGCGAAGCGGGTGTCTTTTTCTATGCCGAGGAGTACCACCAGCAGTACCTCGCGAAGAACCCGGGCGGCTATTGCGGCCTCTCTGGTACGGGCGTGAGCTGCCCCGTCGGGCTCACGGCCTGAAATTTCCCCGCCAGCCTGCGTTTACCCTCGCGGGCCCGATCCCTATACTTCCGGGCTTGTCTTCAGACAGGCCCGAGCGGAGACACCATGCTGCGGTTGCTGGAAGAAGCACTCACCTTCGATGACGTCCTGCTGGTGCCCGGCGAGTCTGAGGTGGTTGCCAAGGACGTCACGCTCAGCACGCGGGTTTCCCGCGATATCACGCTGAACATCCCCCTCATGTCGGCCGCGATGGACACCGTCACGGAGTCCTCGCTCGCGATCGCCATTGCCCAGGAGGGGGGCATCGGGATCGTCCACAAGAACCTGAGCCCCGAGCAGCAGGCCGAGCAGGTCCGTGCGGTCAAGCGCTACGAGAGCGGTGTGGTGCGCGAGCCCGTCACCATTTCCTCGTCCCATACCGTGCGCCAACTGATCGCGCTCACCAGCGCCATGCGCTTCTCCGGCGTCCCGGTGCAGAACAGCAAGAAAGAGCTCGTGGGCATCGTCACCAACCGTGACGTCCGCTTCGCCGAGGATCTCGAAGCGCCCGTTTCATCGATCATGACCCGCCGCCGTGACCTGGTGACGGTGCGTGAGGGCACACCGCTCGACCAGGTCAAGCA
>CAIXOY010000576.1 GCA_903921135.1 uncultured Gammaproteobacteria bacterium | reverse complement strand
GCTCTTCGAGATCGTGGGCCAGTGGCACCGCGCGTGGTACTACCCCCGCCCGGGCGAGGACATGCACGCCGCAGTGCAGCGCGAATGTCGCGCGGTGCGCAATGCGGTGGGCCTGCTCGACTACTCCACGCTCGGCAAGATCGACATCCGCGGCCCCGATGCCGCGGAATTCCTCGAGCGCGTCTACACCAATGGCTGGAAGGGCCTGGGCGTCCACCGCTGCCGCTACGGCGTGATGCTGGGCGAGGACGGCATGATCTTCGACGACGGTGTCACCACGCGATTGGGTGAACAACACTTCCTGATGACCACAACCACGGGCGGTGCCGCACGCGTGCTCTCGCACCTCGAGCGCTGGCACCAGACCGAGTGGCCGGATCTTAAGGTGTGGATGACCACGGTGAGCGATCAGTGGTCCACCGCCGTGATCGCAGGCCCCAAGAGCCGCGAACTCCTCGCACGTGTCTGCCAGGACATCGACCTCTCGCGTGAGGCCTTCCCCTTCATGTCCTGCCGCGAGGGCACCGTGGCGGGCATTCCGTCCCGCGTGCTGCGCGTGTCGTTCACCGGCGAACTCTCCTTCGAGATCATGGTGCCGGCGAGCATGGGCTTGGCACTCTTCCGCGCGCTGGCAGAGGCCGGCAAGGACCTCGGCATCACGCCCTACGGTACCGAGACCATGCACGTGCTGCGCGCCGACAAGGGCTTCATCATCGTCGGCCAGGACACCGACGGCTCGATGACGCCGCAGGACATGGGCATGCACTGGATCGTGGGCAAGCGCAACGATTTCATCGGCTGGCGCTCGCTCTCGCGGGAGTACTCAAAAGACCCGCAGCGCAAGCACTTCGTGGGGCTGCTCACCGACGATCCCAAAGAGGTGATCCCCGAAGGCGCGCAACTGTTGGCGGAACCCTCAACGGCCATTCCCGCGCAGATGGTAGGGCATGTCTCCTCCAGCTACTTCAGCCCCTCGGTGGAGCGCTCCATCGCACTTGCGCTGGTGAAGGGCGGGCAGCAGCGTGTGGGCGAGAAAGTCCACGCCGCCCTCGCCGATGGGCGCTTCATCGCCGCCACCATCACCAAACCGCTGTTCTACGACCCTGCGGGAGAGCGCCAGAATGTCTGACCCCATCAACCGCAAGAGCCCGCTCTACCGCGTGCTCGCAAAGGGCGCCGCCGGGCTGTCCGAGCGCGCCTTCGAGGGCCATCTGATCTTGCGTGGCGACGCCGCCGACGCGGCATTCGGCGCTGCCGTGCAAACCACCACCGGCGTGGCGCTGCCGCTCACGCCCAACACCGTTGCCAGCGCCGGCACGCGGCGCATCGCGTGGCTCGGGCCGAATGAGTGGCAGCTCACCCTGCCGGGCGAAGAAGCCGCATCGATGCACGCGGCGCTGGAACAGTCACTCGCCGGCCAGCACATCGCCGTGGTGAACGTGAGCGACGGCTACACCGTGATCGTGCTCGATTGCCCGGACGCCACGGAAATCCTCGCGCGGGATTGCCCGCTCGATTTTCACCCCACCTCTTTCCCCGTGGGCAGTTGCGCGCAGAGCGTGCTGGGCAAGAGTGGCGGGCTCTTCGTGCGCGAGGCCGAACAGCGCTTCGCCCTCTGCGTGCGCCGCAGCTTCGCGGAGTATCTCTGGCAGTTGCTCTGCCACGCCGCTGATCTGCAGCGCCGCACCGCCTGAGGGAACTGCGATGGGCAGCACGCAGGACTGGGACTACATCATTGTCGGCGCCGGTTCCGCGGGCTGCGTGCTGGCAGACCGCCTCTCGGCGAGCGGTGAACACCGCGTACTGCTGCTGGAAGCAGGCAGCAGCGACGACAGCATCTTCATCCGGATGCCCACCGCGCTCTCCTTCCCGATGAACATGCCGAAGTACAACTGGTTCTTCGAGACAGTGCCCGAACCCCACTCCGACAACCGCCAGCTCCACTGCCCGCGCGGCAAGGGCCTGG
>CAIXOY010000575.1 GCA_903921135.1 uncultured Gammaproteobacteria bacterium | reverse complement strand
GATGGTCTGAAACCCGTGCACCGCCGCGTGCTCTTCGCCATGAGCGAACTGGGCAACGACTGGAACAAGGCCTACAAGAAGTCCGCTCGCATCGTGGGCGACGTGATCGGCAAGTACCACCCCCACGGGGACTCGGCCGTATACGACACGATCGTGCGGATGGCCCAGCCTTTCTCGATGCGCTACGTGCTTGTCGATGGTCAGGGCAACTTCGGCTCTGTGGACGGGGACTCCGCCGCGGCGATGCGCTACACCGAGATCCGCATGAAGCGGATCGCCCACGATCTGATGGCCGACCTCGACAAGGAAACCGTCGACTTCGTGCCCAACTACGACGGCACCGAGCAGATCCCGGCCGTCCTGCCCACCCGGGTCCCCAACCTGCTGGTAAACGGTTCGGCCGGCATCGCGGTCGGCATGGCCACCAACATTCCCCCGCACAACCTGGGCGAGGTGGTGAGTGCCTGCCTTGCGCTGATCGCCGATCCCGATCTGTCGATCGACGAACTGATCCGTCTCGTTCCCGGTCCGGATTTCCCCACCGGCGGCATCATTCACGGCCACGCTGGAATTCAGGAGGCCTATCGCACGGGTCGGGGCCGCGTGTATGTGCGCGCCCGCGCCGAGGTCATCGTCGACGACGCCAGCAACCGCGACACGATCATCATCCACGAGATCCCCTACCAGCTGAACAAGGCCAAGCTGATCGAGAAGATCGCCGAGCTGGTGAAGGAAAAACAGATCGAAGGGATCAGCGAGTTGCGCGACGAGTCCGACAAGGACGGTCTGCGCGTGGTGATCGAACTGCGCCGCGGCGAGTCGGGCGAGGTGGTGCTGAACAAGCTCTACCAGCAGACCCAGCTCGAGAGCGTTTTCGGCATCAACATGGTGGCGCTGGTCGATGGTCAGCCGCGCACCCTCACACTCAAAGAAATCCTCGAAGCCTTCTTGCGTCATCGTCGCGAAGTCGTGACGCGCCGCACCGTGTTCCTGCTCCGCAAGGCCCGCGAGCGGGCTCACGTGCTCGAAGGCTTGGCCATCGCGCTAGCCAATATCGACGATGTGATCGAGCTCATCCGCAATTCAGCGAGCCCTGCCGAGGCCCGCGAGCGCCTGATCGCGCGTGACTGGGCCCCGGGTGGCGTGGCCGCCATGCTCGAGCGCACGGGCTCGGGTGCCTCGCGCCCAGAAGACCTCGAGGCCCGCTACGGAATGGTCGAGGGCGTATACCGCCTCTCGCCCGAGCAGGCACAAGCCATTCTCGATCTGCGCCTGCACCGGCTCACCGGACTGGAACACGAGAAACTCCTCGAGGAGTACAAACAGAAACTCGACGAGATCAGCGATTTCCTCGAGATCCTGGGCGACCCTGACCGCCTGATGTCCGTGATCCGCAGCGAACTCGAGACCGTGGCTGCCGACTACGGCGACGCGCGCCGCACCGAGATCGTGGAAGACCGCCACAACATCTCGATGGAAGACCTGATCACCCCGGAAGACCGCGTGGTGACGGTATCTTTCGGCGGCTATGCCAAGGGCCAGCCTCTCGACACCTACCAGTCCCAGCACCGCGGCGGGATGGGCAAATCCGGCGCGCCGGTGAAAGACGAGGACTCGATCGAGCACCTCCTCGTGGCAAACACCCACGACACCATCCTGTGCTTCTCGGATCGCGGGCGCGTTTTCTGGCTGAAGGTCTACGAGATTCCCGTTGCCTCGCGAGCCGCCAAGGGGCGTCCGCTGGTGAATCTGCTGAATCTCCAGCAGGGCGAGCGCATCACCACGCTCCTGCCCGTGAAGGAATTCAGCGCCGATCGCTACGTCTTCATGGCGACCTCCGACGGAACGGTCAAGAAGACCGCGCTCGAGTCCTTCTCGCGGCCCCGCTCCGCGGGCCTGATCGCCATCGACCTCGGTGAGGGCGATCATCTCGTGAGCGCAGCCATCACCGATGGCAACAACGACATCCTGTTGTTCAGCAGTGCTGGCAAATCGGTGCGTTTCCGTGAGTCGGATGTGCGGCCGATGGGCCGCGGCGCGCACGGTGTGCGCGGCATGCGCCTGTCCGGGGAGAACACAGTGGTCTCTCTGATCGTGCCCGATCCGGCGCTGCCGGAAGTGCTCACGATCAGCGCTAACGGCTACGGCAAGCGCACGCCGATCGATGATTTCCCGCTGCACGGGCGAGGTGTTCAGGGCGTGATTGCCATGCAGACCAGCGCGCGTAACGGCGTGCTGGTGGGTGCGCTGGGTGTGTCTGCAACCGATCAGATCATGCTGAGCACGGATCAGGGCACCTTGCTTCGCACGGGCGTGGAACAGATCTCGCTGGTGAGCCGCAACACGCAGGGAGTGCGTCTCATGAACGTACGCGATGGCGAGACCATCGCCGGCTTTGCCCGCGTGGCAGAGGCCGAACCGGAGGCGGGGTCAGAGGCCGTCGCCTCGTCCGAAGAACCGGGTGCCGAGGCCTGATCGCCGGGTCCGGGAATCACACCCACGCATGTAAAGAGAGGATGTTCGCGAGATGAGCAGGTTTTACAACTTCTGCGCCGGTCCTGCCGCGCTGCCAGAATCCGTTCTTGAGCAGGCGCGTGACGAACTCCTCGACTGGCATGGCAAGGGCCTGTCGGTGATGGAGATGAGCCATCGCAGCAAGGAGTTCGTCTCCGTCGCAGATGCGGCCGAGCGGGACCTGCGCGAACTGATGGGCATCTCCGATGACTACGCCGTGCTCTTCCTGCAGGGCGGGGCAACGGCGCAGTTCGCTGCCATCCCCCTGAACCTGCTGCGGGGTGCGGCGCGCGCCGATTACGCCAACACCGGACAGTGGTCGATCAAGGCCATCGCCGAAGCACGCAAGTACTGCGACGTGAACGTGGTCGCCAGTTCCGAGTCGGATCGTTTCCTGTCCGTGCCGCCGCAGTCGCTGTGGACACGCAGCGCGGATGCCGCCTACCTCCACTACACCCCCAACGAGACCATCGGTGGCCTCGAGTTCGGCTGGATCCCGGATGCCAGCCCGGCCGCGCTTGTTGCCGACATGTCCTCGACCATCCTCTCCCGTCCGGTCGACGTGAGCCGCTTCGGCGTCATCTATGCCGGCGCCCAGAAGAACATCGGTCCTGCCGGACTGGTGATCGTCATCGTGCGCAAGGATCTGCTCGGCGCACCCGATGCGCGCACGCCCGCAGTGCTCGACTGGACGCTGCAAGCGGCCAATGCCTCGATGTACAACACGCCTCCAACCTTCGGGATCTACCTCGCAGGGCTCGTCTTCGCGTGGCTGAAAGAGCAGGGCGGTCTCGATGCCATGGCAGAGCGTAACCGCTGCAAGGCCGAGGCACTCTACGGTTACATCGACGGGAGTGGCTTCTATGCCAACCCTGTCGAGAAAGCCTCGCGCTCCTGGATGAACGTGCCTTTCACGTTGGCGGATGCCTCGCTCGAGAAGGAGTTTCTCTCTGGCGCGCGCGAGGCAGGGCTCCTCAACCTCGAGGGACACCGCTCCGTCGGTGGCATGCGCGCGAGCATCTACAACGCCCTCGGGCTCGATGCGGTGGAGGCGCTGGTGTCGTTCATGCGCGACTTCGCTGCTCGCAAGGGCTGATGTCGTGACCGCGAACGGATCGCCAGAGGCCGCGCTGCAGCGCATCCGCGCGGACATCGACGCGATCGACAGACAGATCCAGGATCTGCTCAACCGCCGTGCGGTGTGTGCCCAGCAGGTGGCAGAGGTGAAACGCGCGGAACTCACTGCAGCGGCCGGAGCGACGGGCGAGCTGAGCTTTTACCGCCCCGAGCGCGAGGCGCAGGTGCTGCGCGCCGTGATGGAACGCAACCCGGGCCCCCTGCCTGCGGCGGAGGTGGCGCACATCTTCCGCGAGATCATGTCGGCCTGCCTTGCGCTGGAGCAGCCGGTGCGCGTCGCCTTTCTCGGCCCCGAGGGTACGTTCAGCCAGGCGGCAGCGCTGAAGCATTTCGGGCATGCCGTGGTGGGACGCCCCTTGCCGGGTATCGGTGATGTGTTTGCGGCAGTCGATGCGGGCGACACCGATTACGGGGTGGTGCCCGTCGAAAACTCCACCGAAGGCATGGTCACGCACACGCTCGACAACTTCATTCGCTCGCAGTTGAAGATCTGCGGCGAAGTAGAACTTCCTGTACGGCTCCATCTTCTTGCTTCGCCCGCGAGCGATCCCGCCGCGATACGTCGTATCTGCGCCCACCAGCAGGCGCTCGCGCAGTGCCGGGGCTGGCTCGACAAGCACTGGCATGGCGTCGAACAGGCTGCCGTCTCCAGCAATGGCGAGGCAGCGAGGCTGGCGGCACAGGATCCGACTACCGCAGCTGTTGCGGGCGACATGGCGCGCGAGGGTCACGGCCTGCAGAGCCTTGCCAGCAATATCCAGGACTACCCTGACAACACCACGCGCTTTCTGGTCATCGGACGCGAGGGCGCGAAGCCCAGCGGGCGCGACAAGACCTCGATCATCGTGTCTACCCACAACCGTCCCGGTGCCTTGTTCCGCGTGCTGGAGCCCTTCCAGCGCGAACAACTCATGCTTACGCGGATCGACACCCGGCCCTCGCGCACCGAGACCTGGACCTACCTTTTCTTCATCGAATTCGAGGGGCATCAGGACGAGCCGCGCATTGCCGCGGTGCTCGAAGAGATCCGCGCGCAAACGGTGATGGTGAAGATTCTCGGCTCCTATCCGCAGGCAGTCATCTGAGATGGTTGCCGCGACCGTTCCGCAACAGGTTGCGGTCGTCGTGGGGCTTGGCCTGATCGGCGGCTCTCTGGCCGCAGCCATGCGCGCGGCCGGCTGCGCACAACACGTGCGGGGCTACGATCTCGCTTCCTCGGCGCGGGAACAGGCCTTGGCCTGTGGCGTGGTCGACGCTGTGGCGCCTACCCTGGAGGCCGCGCTGACGGGAGCAGCCATCGTGGTGGTGGCCGTGCCCACACTCGCGGTCGAATGCGTCTTCGAGGCCATCCGCGATCACGCTCCGCCCGGCGTCCTGATCACCGATGTGGCCAGTGTGAAAGGCAGCGTTCTGGACGCTGCGCAGCGGGTTTTCGGCAGCTTGCCGCCCGGGCTGGTGCCGGGCCATCCGATCGCGGGCTCGGAGCGCTCGGGCGTGGGTGCCGCGCGTGCCGATCTGTTTCGTGGTCACCGGGTCATCCTCACGCCGCATGCACAGAGTTCCGCCGCTGCCGTTGCCCGCATGAGAGAGATCTGGGAGCTGGCGGGCGCGACGGTGGTGTGCATGGATGCCGGCGAGCACGATCGCGTTCTTGCCCTCACCAGTCATCTGCCGCACGTACTCGCATTCACGCTGGTGAACGTTCTTTCGAAGCAGGACGCGAGCGAGGAGATCTTCCGCTTTGCTGCGGGAGGCTTCCGCGATTTCACCCGCATCGCCTCCAGTGATCCCGTGATGTGGCGCGACATCGCGCTTGCCAATCGGGCAGCGCTGCTGGGAGCCATTGACCTCTACGCCGAGGGCTTGGCCGGGCTGCGTGCAGTAGTGGAGTCGGCCGATGCAGCCGCCTTGCACGGGGCCTTTCTCTCGGCGCGCGAGGCGCGCAGCCGCTATCTGGGGACGCTCTCGGCGCCCCCGTCCAGACCCGGGGAGGGCGAATGAACGCACTGCGGACTGACTTCATCGCGTGTGGTGGAGGCCCTTTGCGCGGCGAAATCCGCGTGGCCGGGGACAAGTCGATTTCGCATCGCTCGATCATGCTTGGCTCGATCGCCGAGGGCGTGACAGAAGTGGAGGGTTTCCTCGAAGGCGAAGACAGCCTGGCGACACTTGCAGCGTTCCGCGCGATGGGCGTTCGTATCGACAGGCCCTCGTCAGGTCGTGTCACGGTGCATGGCGTCGGTTTGCACGGCCTGCGCGTGCCGCAGTCGGATCTGGATCTCGGCAACTCGGGCACCTCGATGCGGCTGCTCGCCGGCTTGCTGAGCGGTCAGCCTTTCGATGCGCGCTTGGTGGGCGACGCCTCGCTCACGCGCCGACCCATGGCCCGTGTTGCGGCCCCGCTGCGAGAGATGGGCGCT
>CAIXOY010000574.1 GCA_903921135.1 uncultured Gammaproteobacteria bacterium | reverse complement strand
TGTCGTCCACGCCGCCGGCGAGCATGAGGTGGTTCAACGGGATCCACAGCCCGCCACCGGAACTCGCGGAGGTGCCGCCAAATCGCGAGGCCTTCTCGAGCACAACCACACTTGCGCCATTGATGGCAGCCGTGAGAGCCGCCGTGAGCGCGCCCGCGCCGGAGCCCACCACGATGATGTCGACGGTCTCGGTGGTGTGATCTGGCATGCAATACCCCGGAAAAGCTGGAGAAAAAACGCGGCGCGGCTGCGGCGGGGCTACGGTAGGCAAGCGCAAAACAATTTACAAGGATGGATTTTCTGGCCTATAAGCCGCCGGGCACGCTCACCGGAGACACACCATGCACCGCATCGTCCCGCTGGATTCAGTGAAGGCCTTCGCGCACGAGACGGACGTGCTGGTCTGCGGCTTCGGCGGTGCTGGCGCCTGTGCCACGCTCGAGGCGCGGGCTGCAGGCGCCGAGGTGATGTTGCTAGAGCGCTCGAGCGGCGGTGGTGGCTCGACGGCACTCTCGGCCTGCGAGATGTACCTCGGTGGAAACGGCGGCACGCGGCTGCAGCGCGAACTGGGCATCGAGGACAGCAGCGAGAACTTCCGCGCCTACCTGATCGAGTGCTTCGGCGAACACGCCGACCCGGCACGCCTCGATGTCTTCGTCGACGGGGCCGCAGCGCACTTCGACTGGATCGAGTCCCTCGGCGTGCGCTACAAGCGCGAGCTCTACGCCGAACGCGAGGTGGTGTGCCTCACGGGCGCCTCCCTGCAGTACACCGGCAACGAGCGCGCCTGGCCCTTCAACACCGTCTCCACGCCCGTACCGCGGGGCCACCTGCCGGCCGACGCAGGCCACGACGGCGGCAAGGTGCTGATGGGCGTGGTGATGCAGCGCGTGGCGGAATCGGGCGCGGATATCCGCGCCGACAGCCGTGCGGTAGCGCTCGTGCAGGACGCCACCGGGCGCGTGCACGGCGCCATCGTGCGACAGGCGGGGAAGGAGTTCACCGTGCGCGCGCGCCGCGGCGTCGTGCTCACCACCGGCGGCTTCATCATGAACGAGGAGATGACGCGCCGGCATATCCCGGACCTGGCCGTTCTCTGCACGCGACACGGCAACCCGGGGGACCAGGGCGACGGGATCCTGATGGGTGTTGCGGCCGGCGGCAACGCCATCCACATGGGGCAGGCCTTCATCAGCGTGGCGCACTACCCACCCGCACGGAACACCTTCGGCATCTTCGTGAACGCGCAGGGGCAGCGCTTCGTGAACGAGGACGTGTATCTCGCGCGGATCGGGCACTACGCATCGGTGCAGACGGGTATGCGTTTCTTCATGTTCACCGACGAGCCGCATTTCGGTCGCCCCGATTACCACCAGAGCACGGAGATCGTGGCAGTGGGCGAAACGGTGGAGGAAGTCGAGCGAGAGGCGGGCCTGCCCGAGGGCTCGCTGCAGCACACGGTGGCCTACTACAACGCGCACGCCGAGCGCGGCGCTGACCCGCTGTTCCACAAAGCCGCCGAGTGGCTGGCGCCCTTGCGTACGCCGCCCTTCGCGCTGATCGAGTACTCGTTGCCCCTCCTCAAACCGCACTGCTTCACGCTTGGCGGGCTCGATGCCCTGCCGACGGGCGAGGTGCTCACACCCGACCGGGAGGTGATACCCGGGCTCTATGCCGCAGGCCGGACGGCAGCCGGGATTCCCCGAACGGGCAAGGGTTACGCGAGCGGAATGTCGGTGGCGGATGCGACGTTCTTCGGGCGTCTCGCGGGACGCAGCGCGGCGGCGAACGCGGCGATCTGATCGCATCGGCACCGCGCGCTCGCCCCGCCTTGACGAACTGTCATCCGCGCCACGTTGTGGCAGCGGAATGCGCCCGCCTAGACTGCCCGCTCCGCAACATTCACCGGAGCAGCACATGAACGCCGCCCTTCCCGCAGACGGCCCCACCCTCGCACGCGCCATGTCAGCGCTTTCGCGCCAGTTCGCCAGCGCATCGGAGCAGGCCCGCACCCTGGCACCTGAACTCGTGGGTGAACTGTGGAGCAGCGGCCTCATGCAGTGGATGAACCCGCGCGAAGCGGGCGGTCAGGAGCCTTCCTTCCGCGAGATGATCGACACCTGGCAGGAGATGGCTACGCAGGACGGGTCCTTCGGCTGGATCGGCATCGCCAACCTTCCCTCTGCGGCCTTCGCGGCGGCCTACCTGCCTGAGGCCGGTTTTGCCGAGGTCTTCGGCACCCACGGCAACCACGTCACGCTGGGGGGGCAATTCGCACCCAACGGGCTTGGCACGCGCGTGGAAGGCGGTTACCGCGTGAGCGGGGCATGGAATTTCGGCAGCGGCACCGGTCACTCGGAATACGTGGTGGCCGGCTTCATTCCGATGGTCGACGGGCAGATGCCGATGGCCGACAACGGCCTGCCGGAAATGTTCGTGGCAGTACTGCCGCGCGAAGAGATCACGTTCACCGACGGCTGGCATGTGCAGGGCCTGAAAGGCACGGGCAGCTACGACTACAACCTGCAGGAGGTGTTCGTTCCGGATCACCGCGTGTTCCCGCTGTTCACGCGCGCCCCCTTGCGCGGCGAGAGCGTCGCCTACCGGTTCGGCATCATGCCGGTCACGGCGGCAGGCCACGCGGCGTGGGCACTGGGCGTGGCGCGCAGTTGCCTCGATGACGTGCGCGAGCTCGCGCAGTCGAAGATCCGCATGGGTGATATGACGACACTGGCGCACAAGCCCACGTTCCAGCGCGGGCTGGCGCATCACGAAGGCATGTGGCGCGCGGCACGGCTGCTGGTGACCGACACCTTCGGTCGTCTGGAGGATGCAGTAGCCGCAGGCGCGGAGGTGACGCCCGCGATGCGCGCGGAAATGCGCGTGGCCGCGACCTACGCGACCGAGGCCTGCCGCGAGGTGGTGCAATGGGCGCATCTTTCGGCGGGCACCACGGCAATACGCGAGGGCAGCCGGCTGGAGCGCGCGTTCCGCGACATGTACACCGGCACCCAGCACGCGTTCATCAGCGAGAAAACCTATATCGACGCGGCCCAGGTGATGCTCGGTGTCGCGGCGGACAGCCCGGCGCTCTGAGCCGCCTGGCGCATCACGCACGCATCACTCGGGCAGCGCGAAAGCCACCACGGCATCGCCCAGCATCGAGGGCAGTTTTTCCTGCCCGACCGCCGCCCACGCAAGCGGCCCGTGCCCGCCGGCAGCGATGGCGAGGAACTGCCTGCCGCCCGGGCGCGCGCGGTAGGTCACGGGCGTGGCCTGCGCGGGCGCCGGCAGGGCATGACGCCAGAGCTCCTCGCCGTTGCTCATGTCGAACGCACGGATATAGCCATCCATGGTGGCCGCGATGAAGGCCACACCGGTGGCGGTCTGAATGGAGCCGCCGGCAATGGGCCCTCCCCAGTTGAAGAAATCCCCCACCCCGAAAGGCGCGAGGTTGCGCAGCGTTCCCAGCGGCTTCTGCCAACGAACCTCGCCGGAGGCAAGATCGATGGCGGTGAGCGTGGACCACGGCGGCGCGACGCAGGGTGTGTTCCACGGCGAGAGGAGCGCTCCCCGGATCACGACGTAGGGCGTGCCTTCCTGCGGGTTCATGCCCACCTGATCGGGTGCGGCACCGGGTCCACCCAAGGCGCTGCGCGGCGCGAGGCGCACCGTGTAGGCCGCACGCATGGAGGCCACCAGCATCAGGCCGGTAGCGGGGTTCACCGAGACGGAGCCCCAGTTCATCCCGCCGCCGAGCCCCGGATACTCGAGCGTGTCTTCGAATCCCGGCGGCGTGAACATGCCCTCCGTATGCAGTTTCCCGAAGGCCTCCTGGCAGGCCTTGCGGTCGATGGGCGTCAGACCCCAGACCTCGTTCTCCTGCAAACCATAGGGGTGCAAGGGCGCGGGGCGCGTGGGAAAGGGCTGCGTGGGAGCGGTCGACTCACCCGGCACGCGGCTTTGCGGCACCGGGCGCTCCTCCACCGGGAACAGCGGTTCGCCCGTCTCGCGATCGAGCAGGAAGATGTGTCCGGTCTTGGTGGCGGCCACAACGCCCGCGCGTGCTCCCGCTTCGTAGAGCACGGGCTGCGCGGCGACGTCGTAGTCCCACACATCGTGGTGCACGGTCTGGAAATGCCAGCGCGGCATGCCCGTCGCCGCGTCCAGCGCCACCACCGAGGTGCCATAGAAGTCCTTGCCCTGACGTTCTGCGCCGCCGTAGTGGTCGGGCTGCGGGTTGCCGGTCGGCAGGAAGACCAGACCGCGTTCGGGATCCGCGGACATCTGGCCCCAGACGTTCGGCGTTCCGCGGGTGAACACGGCACCCCCTTCAGCAGCGGCAGCATCGACAGCTGCCATGGAGGGTGGTACCGGATCGAAGGCCCAGCGCAGAGTGCCGCTGCGCACATCGAAGGCGCGCACCACGCCGGGCGGCGCGTCCACGCGCTGGCCGTCCTGGACGAAAGCGCCGGTAACCACGAGATCGCCGATAACCAGAGGCGCAGCGGTGACGTAGTACTCGCCCTTGCGCACATCGCCCAGATTGCGCTGCAGATCAACGGCACCGGATGTGCCGAAACCCTCGCAGCGTGCGCCCGTCTCGGCATCGAGCGCGATCAGGCGCGCATCGAGGGTACCGCTCAGGATGCGCTTGCGGCAGGCGGCCCCGTTTTGCACGGGGTCTTCCCAGTAGGCGACGCCGCGGCAGACGGGCGTGTACACGCCTCGCAGGTCGACCTTCGGGTCGTGGACCCAGAGCTCGCGCCCGGTCTCGGCGTCGAGCGCGATCACGCGGTTGTAGGGCGTGCAGAGGAACATGCGTTCGCCGACCACAAGCGGTGTTGCCTGAAAGGCCGTTGGGCCATGCTCCACCGTGCCGGGTGAGACATCTCCGGTGTGGTAAGTCCATGCAGGCTCTAGAGCCTTGACGTTCTGTGGTGTGATCTCGACAAGTGGCGAGAAACGGCTGCCGCCGGGGTCTCCACCCCAGTGCCCCCAGCCGCCGGCGGGGCCAGTGCGATCGGGCGGCGGCACTTCCGAGCCGCAACCCACGAGAAGTGCAAGAAGCGTCCCCGCACACCACGCGCGGGAGCGTGCACTGCGACGACAGAACACACCGGCAGTCTCAGACCGAACAGGCTGCACGCATCCCCTCCTCCACCGCCTTGCGGATCAATCCGAGCCCGGTGCAATCGCCCGCAGTGTGCACCTCCACACCGCGCGCACGCAGCGTGTCGGCGAGCGTGGTGTCGGCCACCGCCTCACCCGCCAGCACCACGGCATCGGCCGCGATCTCCGCTTCACGGCCCGCGTAACGGAACCTGAGACCGGTGTCGCTCAGAGCAAGTGGCGTGATCCCCGCCAGCACCTCGACGCCCAGACGATCGAGCCGCTGCAACTGCTCCTGCCTGCGCTTGGGCCCGATCTCCGGCGCGAAGCCCGTGGCGCTGGCAGCAAGCGTGACCTGCCTGCCGCGCTTGGCAAGGAATTCCGCCAGTTCGACCGCCGCGAGATCCGCACCCAGCACCAGCACCCGTCCGCCAAGCGGCATCCACGCGCGACTCAACTGCCGCAGGTGTGCCGGCCGTAACCACGGCTGCACCCACGGCACGGCGTGCTCCGAGATCCAGCGCGAGAGCGCAGGAAGGCGTGCGGCGTCCTCGGGGGCCAGTGTGCCGGCCAGGAACTCGCGCAGCAGCGCACCGCTCCAGACACGGGGCCCCGAGGCACCCGGCAACTCCGGCGTCACAACGCGGGCGCCCGTGCAGACGATCACGGCATCGGGCTTCTCGCGCTGCACCAGCGCTTCATCCACGGGCTGCCCGAGCCGGACATCCACGCCGAGACGCTTCACCTCGGACAGCAGGAAATCGAGCAGACGCTGGTTGTCGGCGTGCACCGTCGATGCGTAGAACAACGATCCGCCGAGGCGCTGCGCGCGCTCGGCCAACACCACACGGTGCCCGCGCAAGGCCGCCACGCGTGCCGCCTCCAGACCGGCCGTACCACCACCTGCCACCAGCACGCGGCGCGGACGCTCGACCGGCGTGATCGCAAGTTCGGCTTCCCGCCCGACCTGTGCGTTCACGGCGCAGTTCATGTTCGCATCGAAGGGCGCGATCAGCATCGAATCGATGCAGTTCTGGCAGCTGAGGCAGCGGCGTATACCCCCCGCGTTCCCGGCACGCAGCTTGTTGGGCAACTCGGGATCGGCGAGCAGAGGCCGCGCCATCACCACCAGATCCGCGCTGCCCTCGGCAAGGATGCGCTCGGCCTGATCGGGATCATGGATGCGCCCCACCACCATCACCGGCACATCGACCACCCGCCGGATCGCGCGCGCCACCGCCACGTTGTAGCCGTCACGGTAGTCCGGGCCGCACACGATCTGCCCGACGATCTTGTCGTGCGAGACGCCGCCACTCACCTGTAGGGCGCTTACGCCGGCCTCGACCAGCAGCGGGGCAATCTGCTGCGTGTCCTGCAGTTCGCGACCGTCCCAGGCGTCTTCATTGCCCGAGATGCGCAGCGTGATCGGGAACGCCGGGCCCACGCGCTCACGGATGTGGCGGATAACCTCGAGCAGGAAGCGGGTGCGCCCTTCGACTGTTCCGCCCGTGTAGGCGTCCTCGCGGCGGTTGCGGGTGGGGCTGAGAAAGGAGCCGAGCAGCATGTAAGCGTGCGCGGCATGGAGCTCCATGCCGTCGTAACCGGCCTGCTGCGCACGGCAGGCGGCATCGCCGTAGAGCGTGGTCACGCGCAGGATCTCGTCTGTATCCATCACGCGACTCGGCCAACCGGTGCCCGCGTTCACGTTGACCGAGGGGCCCACCGGATCGGTCATGGATTCGGGGCCGGGATGGCTGATCTGCGGCTGGATGCGGGCACCGAGCGCATGCACGCGACGCACGAGTGCGCGGTGGCCCTCGATGAAGCGGTCCTCGCCCAGCGAGAGCGACTGCGGCTGGTAGCGCTGCGCCGAATCCACCGAGCACATTTCCACCGTGATCAGCCCCACCCCGCCGGCAGCGCGCGCCTCGTGGTAACGGATCAAGCGCTCGCTGACAGCAAGATCTGGCGTGCCGTAATTGGTGGTCATCGCGGACATCACGAGACGGTTGCGCAACTGCATCCCGCCGATGGCGAAGGGGCTGAGCAGTCGGGCGAATCGGTTCATGCGAGTGGACCGAAAACATTTCGTCCGGAAGGTAACATCGCTTGCCTGATCGGTAAAGCAACGTTGACAGTGTTGGCGACCACTCCCTAGCATCCCACCCATACCGACACACCACTCCAACAAGGTCAGGTCATGAGCAGGCTTCCGGTAGGCTTTATTGGCCTCGGCAACATGGGCAAGCCGATGGCCCGCAACCTCGTCTGCGACACGCTCGAGGCCTGGGTCCACGATGTGCAACAAGCGCCGGTGGACGAGCTCGTGGCCCTGGGCGCACGCAGTGCGACACCCGCAGACATCGCCCGCCACTGCCGTGTGATCGGCCTCTGTGTGCGCGATGACCGCGACGTCGAAGCCCTGCTCTACGGCGCGGAAGGCATGCTGGCGCTGGCTGCACCCGGCACGGTGATCGCCATCCACAGCACGGTCACGCAGGCCGGCCTGCTGCGCTGGGCGAAAGACGCGGCCGAGCGCGGCGTGGATCTTATCGACGCGCCCGTCACCCGCGGCAAGCTGGGCAAGGAACCACACTTCATCTGCTACATGGTCGGCGGCACGGCAGAGGTGCTGGAGCGCTGCCGCCCGGTGTTGGAGACCTCCGCGGAGTCGATCATCCACGCGGGTCCGCTGGGCGCCGGTATCGCACTCAAACTCTGCAACAACATGATCACCTATCTGGAATTCATCGCCATGAGCGAGGCGCTCGCCATCGCCGAGCGCTCCGGCCTGTCGATCGAGGTGCTGGCCGACGTGGGCAGGGGAAATGGCGTAATCAACGAACGCATGGTGGCCTTCGCCAGCAACCGCAGCAAATTGCGCGAGCAGCTCGGGGAAGCCGGCTTCGCCGCCGCCTTCGGGCCCTTCGGCAAACTCGGCGAGAAAGACCTGGACGCGGCGCTCGATACCGCACGCAGTCTGGAGCTCCACCTGCCCGCCACCGCACTTGCACGTACCATGATCCACGACGTCTTCATGAACAGGGGGCACGACGCATGAGCACTCTTCCCGCCGGCGAGAGCCGTCTGCTGATCGACGGAAAACTCGTTCCCGCACGTTCGGGAAAGCTCTATCCGAACATGGACCCCGCCACAGAAGAGACGATCGGCCACGTCGCGGACGCAGGCCCCGAGGACATGGAGGCCGCGATAGCCGCCGCGCGCCGCGCCTTCGACCAGACCGACTGGTCCACCAACCACGCTTTCCGGCTGCATTGCCTGCGGCAACTGCGTGACGCACTTACCGCGGCCAAAGACCACCTGCGCCCGCTGATCGCCGCCGAAACGGGCGCGCCCATGGGCATCTGCGGCGCCGGCGGCCCACAGTGCGATGTGCCGATCGGCTTCGGCGACTGGCTGCTCGGTTTCCTGCCCGGCTATGAGTGGGAACGGGATCTGGGCGAGGCCACCATTCTCGGGGTTCGCAGCCGCCGCACCGTCTATAAGGAGGCCATCGGTGTTGTGGGCGCCATCACGCCATGGAACGTGCCCCTGCAGATCAACCTCGCCAAGTGCACGCCCGCGCTGGCCGCCGGCTGCACGGTGGTGCTGAAAGCCGCACCCGATACGCCCTGGTCTGCCACGGAGTTCGGCCGCATCGTGGCCGAACACACCGATATTCCGCCCGGCGTGTTCAACGTCATCACCTCCTCCGACCCGCGAGAAGTCGGCGAGCAGCTCGTGCGCGACACGCGCGTCGACATGATTTCATTCACGGGCTCCACGCAGGTTGGCCGGCAGATCATGTCGATGGCCGGCGCTACGGTGAAGAAAGTCTTCCTCGAACTCGGCGGCAAATCGGCGAACGTGATGCTGGAAGACGCCGACCTGCAGAAAGGCCTGCTCTCCGCACTGGCCGTCTGCTTCCACGCGGGTCAGGGCTGCGCCATCGCCACGCGGCTCGTCATACCGCGCAAGCGTCAGGGCGAAGTCGAGGAGATCCTGAAGCAGTACTTCGGCTTCATCGCCTACGGGGATCCGGCCAGCGAGCAGCAGATCATGGGCCCGCTCGTGAACCGCCGGCAGATGGAGCGTGTGCTCGATTACATCCGCATCGGCAAGGAGGAAGGCGCGCGGCTTCTGCTCGGCGGCGGTCGCCCGGCGCATCTGCCTAAGGGCTTCTACGTCGAACCCACGGTATTCGTGGACGTGCGCAACGACATGCGCATCGCGCAGGAAGAGATCTTCGGACCCGTGCTTTCCGTGATCGCCTACGATACGGAAGAAGAGGCTCTCACCATCGCCAACGACTCGATCTTCGGGCTCTCCGGTGGCGTGTGGTCGGCCGACGAAGCGAAGGCCCTCGCCTTCGCGAAACGCATGCGCACCGGCACCGTGAACGTGAACGGCGGCAATTTCTACGGTGCAGACGCACCCTTCGGCGGGTATCGCCAGAGCGGCATCGGCCGCGAGATGGGCGTCGAGGGTTTCGAGGAATACCTCGAAACCAAGACCGTGGCGACCGGGCTATGAACGGCGCGCTTTCCGGTCGGGTCTACATCGTCACCGGTGCCTCGCGCGGCTTCGGCGAGGCGATAGCCAAAGCTCTCGTTGACGCCGGCGCCCGTGTCGGCATCACCGGGCGTGAGGCTGCCACCATCGAGGCGGCCGCAGCATCTCTGGGCGCGGACAACGCTCTCGGTGTGGTCGCAGATGTCGCAGACACGCAGGCCATCGCCAGCGCGTTCGGCCGCATCAAGGCCCACTTCGGCCGACTGGACGGCCTTGTGAACAACGCAGGCCTCGCGCGGCCGGGCTCGATACACAGCCTGCAGGAGGCCGAGGTCCGCCTGCAGGTGGAAACCAACTTTCTGGGCACGGTGTTCTGCTGCCAGGCGGCCGTGCCGCTGCTGCGCGGCGGCGACAACCCGCGCATCGTGAACATCTCGTCTGCCAGCGCCGAACACCACGACGAGATGTCACACCTGTCGATCTACGCGGCCACCAAGCGCGCGGTGGAGCGCTTCTCGCGCGACATGCGCCGCGAGCTGCAGGCAGACGGCATCGGCGTCACCATCCTGCGCCCGGGCAATGCGCCCACCGCCTTCGCGGCGGGCTGGGACCGCACGCGCTTCGACGCGGCGCTGGAAGCCTGGTACAGCGCGGGGAGCGAGATGGACGTGGGAATGGACGTGGCACACGTGGGCGCCAGCGTGGCCTGGTGTCTGTCGAGCCCGCCCGGCGTGTCCGTCGACGTGCTCGAGGTACGGCCGAACCTGCGCATCCCCAAGCCGCCCAAATCGCTGCTGATGGGCGAAGGCTGAGCGGCGCAAGCCTCCGTCAAGACAGGGCCGACGCGTACGCGCCGGCGAAAGCATCCACGATGAGGGAGCGGAAGGCTAGAATGCCACTCCCACACAGGATCTCGCCAACGCTGACACCATGACGAGTCTGCCTCCCACCATCCGCACGGCCACCACATGATCCGCCCGGCACGGGTCGTACACCGGTTCGGCTTCAGGCAGTGGCTGGTCGGGAGCCTGTTCGCAGCATTCCTCATCGCCCTCGGTTTTTTCAGCCTCGCGCAAGACCGCCTCGACATCAGCTACGAGCGCCGTCACGACTCGTTCTTCCTGGCGGAAGAACTGCGACAGTCCTCCGACGATCTCAGCCGCTTCGCCCGAAGCTTCGTCACCACCGGCGATGCGCGATACCGACAGCATTACCAGCGGGTACTCGACATCCGTGATGGCAGTGCCCCACGGCCGCCGGACTACGACAACGTCTATTGGGATCTGGTGGGCACCAGCGCCGAGCTTCCCCCAGCGGCAAGCGCACCGGGCGTGGCGCTGCTGAAGTTAATGCAGGATGCAGGTTTCAACGCGAGGGAAATGGGCTTCGCCGAGGCTGCGTACGAGGCCTCGGAAGCGCTTTCCGTAGTAGAGATCGCAGCCATGCAGGCGCTCGTCGAGAGTGGGCCCGCCACCCGCGAAAAGTCCCTCTTCATGCTGCACGATCAGCGCTACCTCGAGGCGAAGGCCCGTGTGATGCAGCCGCTGCACCGGCTGCATGAGCTGCTCGAATTGCGCACCCGCAAGGAAGTGAGCACTGCGGCGGCGTGGGCCATGGTGCTGCGGGTGTCGGTGGCGCTGCTCGCCTTCGCTCTCTTCTCTGTGATCCTCGATACCTTCCGGCTCTCGATCCGCATGCTGGGCGCGCCGCTGGATACCCTTCAGGACGCGATCGCCCGTATCGGCCGAGGGGATTTCAGCTCACCTCTTACAGGCCCGGGAGAACGCGCCCCCGAGGGCGACAACCTCCTCGGCTGGCTGGAGCGGACACGGCGGGCACTCGGAGAGGCGCAATCGGCCAGGGAGCGCGACGAATCAGCACTGCGTGCCGGTGAGCGTCACTGGAGAGCCTATTTCGACAGCCCGCTCGTCGGCATGTCGGCCATCTCGCCCGAGGGCGTGCTGGTCGAAGCCAACTCCCGCATGCTCGACATGGGCGGATACCGCTGGGAGGACGTGCGGGAAGGTGACTGGCAGCGCTTCTCCTGGTCGGAAAACGAGTCCGAGCGGCTCGAACTCCAACGAAAACTGCTCCTTGGCGAGATCCAGAACTACACCCGCACGTCGTGGCTGCTGCGCAAGGACGGCTCGCGCCTTCCCGTTCGGGCCTACGCCAGCCGCGCCTGTCGCGAGGACGGAAGCCTCGACTACATCGTGCTCATGCTCTCCGACCTGAGCGACGAGCGGGCCGCGGAGTTCGCGCTGCGCGCCTCTGAGCAGCGCTTCCGCACCATCGCTGAAGTGTCGGCAGACTGGATCTGGGAGATGGACGCCGAGGGGTGCTACACCTTCGTCTCCTCCACCGTGGAGCGCAGCCTCGGCTACAGGACAGACGAGATCGTGGGGCGAAGCTCCTACGAGTTCATGAGCCCCGACAAGGCTGCCGCAACGGAAGAGAATTTCCGCTTGGTGAGCCGCACTTTCCGCAACATCGAGCACACCCTGTTCCACAAGGACGGCACGCCGAGAATCTTCCTGAGTTCGGGCACGCCCGTCATCGATGAGACCGGGCGCGTTACGGGGCTGCGCGGCGTTAACCAGGACATCACGACCCGGAAGGCTATCGAGCGCGAACTCGAGGGCCACCGCCTGCACCTCGAAGCTCTCGTGGCTGCACGCACGGCGGAACTGGAACAGGCCCGTGACGCCGCGGAGGCGGCGAACCGCGCCAAGAGCGCGTTCCTTGCCACCATGAGCCACGAGCTGCGCACGCCGATGAATGCGATCCTCGGCATGACCTACCTGCTGCGACGCGACGCCACGGAAGCGCAGATCGATCGCCTCTCCAAGGTCGAAACCGCCGGCCGCCACCTGCTCGGCTTGCTGAACGATGTGCTGGATCTCTCGCGCATCGAGGCAGATCGCCTCGAACTCGAAGAAACGGATTTCAGCCTGGGCTCGGTGCTCGACCAGTCGCGCCTGCTGATGAGCGAGGCTGCCCGCGGCAAGGGCCTGGAACTGCGCGTCGAGAACAACGGCGTGCCGCCCTGGCTGCGCGGCGACCCCACGCGCATGCGCCAGGCGCTGCTGAATTACGTGGGCAACGCGGTCAAGTTCACCGAGCGCGGTTGCGTGACGATACGCGCGAGCGTGGCCGAGGACACGCAGGAGTCCCTGCTGCTGCGCTTCGAAGTCGAGGACACCGGCCCCGGCATACAACCCGAAGCAGCGCAACGTCTCTTCGAGACCTTCGTGCAAGCCGATGCCTCGACCACGCGTAGGCACGGTGGCTCGGGGCTCGGTCTGGTGATCACGCGCCGCCTGGCCCGACTGATGGGCGGCGACGCGGGTTTCGACACGCGCCCCGGCGAGGGGAGCCGGTTCTGGTTCACCGCGAGGGTGCGGCGCGGAGCGGCTCCGGGGGCTGTGCTCGCGATGCCCGAGCGGCGAGATATGCTGCGGCGCCTGCATGCAGGCAGACGCATCCTGCTGGTGGAAGACGACCCGGTGAACCGCGAAGTGGCAGAGGAAATGCTCTCCCGCAGCGGACTGGTGATCGAAGTCGCCAGCAATGGCCGGGAAGGCGTCAACAAAGTTGCCGAGGCGCACTGGGATCTGGTGCTGATGGATATCAACATGCCCGAGATGGACGGGCTCTCTGCCACGCGCGCCATCCGGGCCCTGCCAGGCACCGCGGATCTGCCCATCATAGCCCTTACCGCAAACGCCTTCCAGAACGACCGCAACGCCTGCTTCGCCGCAGGCATGAACGATTTCATTGCCAAGCCCATCTCCCCGGCGGTGCTGCAGGAGAAGCTGATGCGCTGGCTGCCCGAGCCCGCTGCGGAGCAACGGATCGAGCGCTCAGGTGAGGAGGCAGCCGCCCCGGTCGCAGCTGCGCAGGAGAAAGCCTCACCAGAGGTCCTCAGTGCACTTCTCACGGAACTCGAATCCCTGCTGGGTGCGGGTGATCTCGCCTCGCGCCAACTCGCGCGCGACAACGCCGCCGTGCTGCGCAGCAGCCTGGGCGATGTGGCCGAGGCCGTATTCGATGCCATCGAACACTACGACTACGAAGCCGCGCAGATCCTCCTCGTGAGGGCGAGATCCGGCTGAGCACGACGGAGAGCACACGCATGGATACCTCCTTCAGCGCGGAGCAGGAGAGCCTTCGCCGGGAACTGGCGGCCTACATGTCGGGCCTGATGACACCGGCGTTGCGCGCCGAGATAGCGCGCCCCTTCGGCACTGAAGGAGGTGGGCCGGTGTGGCGTGCCGCGCTGCGGCAGATGGGCAAGGACGGCTGGATCGGGCTTGGCTGGCCAACCGCATGGGGTGGACGCGGCTTCGGCCCCGTCGAGCAGTACATCTTCATCGAGGAAGTGACGCGCTCGGGCTTCCCCTTTCCGTATCTCACACCGGAGTCCGTGGGCCCCGCCATCGCCGAGTTCGCCACACCTGAGATCCGCGAGCGCATACTGCCCGGCATTCTGGGCGGCGAACTGGTAATGGCCATCGGCTACAGCGAGCCGCAGGCGGGCACCGATCTGGCGGCGCTCAGCACGCGCGCGGAGCGTGATGGCGACGACTACGTGATCAACGGCCAGAAGGTCTACACCTCGCTGGCGCATTTCGCGGATTACGTTTTTCTGGCCGTGCGCACGGGCGATCCGGCCACGCATCCGCGCCACAAGGGCATCTCGATACTGCTGGTGCCCACCGACAGTCACGGCTTCTCTCGCACGCCCATCTACACGGCCGCCGAGGGCGAGACCAACACCACCTTCTACGACAACGTGCGCGTGCCGGCGAGCCATCTGGTGGGCGCCGAAAACCAGGGCTGGCAGGTGATCACCAGTCAATTGAACCGCGAGCGGCTCACGCTGATGAACCCGGGCACCGCGAACCTGATGTACGCGCAGGTGCTGGCCTATGCAACAGAGCAACAGGACGCCAGCGGGCAGCGCCTGATCGACACACCGTGGGTGCAATCGGCGCTCGCACGTGTGCATGCGTCGCTCCGCGCATTGCAGCTTGCCTGCCGCCAGCAGGCCTGGGGCATCGCGCAGCAGACGATCTCCCCGGCAGAGGCCTCGGCGGTCAAGGTTTACGGCTACGAGTGCTTCCTGCAGTGCTACCGGCTGATGCAGGAAGTGCTGGGGCCTGACGGTGTGGTGAAGCGTGGCTATCCGGGCAGCGTGCTCGACGGGCAACTCGAGCACATCTACCGCGCCGTGCCGGTCTACGGTTTCGGTGGCGGCACCAACGAGATCCAGCGCGACCTGATCGCGCAGTTCGGCCTGGGCCTTGCCCGGGCGCGGCGCTGAGGAGAGGCTTCGATGGACTTCGCACTGGACGAACTGCAGACCGATCTCGCCGCACTGGCCGAGCGCATCCTGCGCCGTGGAACGAGCGTGGCGCGCCTGAAAGAACTCGAAGCCGGCGGCACACGTCTGGACACCGCGCTGTGGCAGGAACTGCGCGCTGCAGGCCTCGCAGCGGTGGCGCTTCCCGATGCACTGGGCGGCGCAGGCCTCGGCTTTTTCGAGCACTGCCTCGTGCTCGAGCAACTGGGCAAGACGGTGGCACCCGTGCCGCTCGCAGGGCATGGTGCCGGACTGATAGCACTGCTCCATTCGGGCCTCGGCGACGAGGCCGCGCGCGTCACGGCAGATGATGCCTGGCTCGCCGTCAGCAGCCGGCGCGACGCGGGGAATTCGCTGCGTGCGCAGGGCAACACCCTCAGCGGTACCGTAGGCGCGGTGAGCTACGCCGCAGGCGCATCTGCCCTGCTCCTGCCTGCGCGTATCGAGAGCGGCGACTGGCGGCTCTTTCTGGTCAAGGCGAACGCCTCGGGGCTCAGCCTTGAAGCGCAGGCGAACACCGCGCTGGAACCTGCATCGCGCCTGCAACTGAGTCACGTCGCCGCCACGGCTGTTGGCGATGCCGCCACGCCCGACTGGCTGCACCAGCGCCTCGTGGTCTCAAGCGCCGCCGTGCAGGTGGGCGTGCTGGAAGAAACCCTCGCCATGAGCACGCGCTATGTCTCGGAGCGCGAGCAGTTCGGCGTCAAGATCGGCAGCTTCCAATCCGTCAGCCATCGCATGGCGGATGCCTGGATCGATCTGATGAGCCTGCGTCTGCTGACACGCAGCACCGCATCCGTGCTGGACCGCGAACCGCTCGCGACTCTCGATGCCCTGAGCACGCAGTTCTGGTGCGCCGAGGCCGGCCACCGCGTGATGGCGAGTTGCCAGCACGTACACGGCGGCATGGGTCACGACCGTGACTATCCGCTGTGGCGTTATGCGCTGCTCGCACGGCAGAACGAGATGGCACACGCGGGCCACTCGGCCTGCCTCGCGCAACTCGGCGCTGAAATCGCCCGCGCGCCGGCGCTGGCAGTACTCTGACCCTTCCCTTTTTCCGCTGACGGAGACGACACCACCATGGCCATCGCCGCCTACCCGAACCTTCTCGCTCCCGGGCGCATCGGCGCCATGGAACTGCGCAACCGCATGATCGTCACCGCGATGGGCGTGAACTTCGGCGAGGACGACGGCGGGAGCGGCGAGCGCGTGCTCCACTACCACGAGGCACAGGCGCGTGGTGGCGTGGCGCTGATCATCTCGGGTGCCTGCGGCGTGGCCTATCCGGTGGGGCAGGTGCAGCCCTGGCAGGTCGCGATCTCGGATGACCGTTATATCCCGGGGCTGCGCAAAGTGGTGGATGCCGTGCACAAACACGGCGCGAAATTCGCGGTGCAACTGCATCAGGGCGGGCTGGTGGCGGGCGACGACACGCGCGCCGGCCGACCACAGTGGTGCCCATCGGTGCCCGAGCCCATGAAGGGCGACTTCGTCGACGGCTTCCTGCTGCCGGAATTGCAGGCCTTCGCGAGCGCGGGCATGCCCAGCTATAAAGTGCTGACGCACGAGGACATCCAGGTGGTGGTCGGGCAGTACGCCGCCGGCGCACGCCGCGCGAAGGAAGCGGGTTGCGATGGCGTCGAGATCCACGGCGGGCACGGATACCTCCTTTCCTCCTTCCTCTCGCCCAAGACCAACACGCGCAGCGACGAATACGGGGGCAGCACCGAGAACCGCTCGCGCTTCCTCGTTGAAGTCGTGCGCGCGGTGCGCGCAGCGGTGGGCCCGGATTTCGCCGTGTGGGTGAAACTCGACTCACGCGAAGTGGGCAAGGAAGGCGGCATCACGCTGGAGCACGCCAAGGTCACGGCGCGCCTGGTGGAAGACGCGGGCGCGGATGCGATCACCGTGAGCTCTTACCACGATACCGGCCAGGGGAAACTCCACTCTGCCTCGAACATCCCGCACGAACCCAACTGGAACCTGCCCGCCGCGCAGGCGATCCGCGAGGTCGTGTCCATTCCGGTGATCGCCTCCGGTCGCGTGGAGCCCGAGCATGCAGACAAGGAGATCGCCGCCGGACATTTCGATTTCCTCGCGATGGGGCGCAAGCTCCTCGCGGATCCCGAACTGCCAAAGAAGCTCGCGGAGGGCCGCGAGGATGAGGTGCGCCCCTGCGTCTACTGCTACACCTGCGTGAGCAAGATCTACACGCTGGAAGCTACCTGCTGCGCGGTGCATCCGGAGCTAGGCATCGAGTACCTGCGCCTCGACCCGCCCAAGCCGCAGGCAGCGAAGCGCGTTGCGGTGATCGGCGGCGGCCCCGGCGGAATGGAAGCCGCACGCCGCCTTGCACGGGACGGCCATCAGGTAACGCTCTTCGAGAAGAGCGACCGGCTGGGCGGCACGCTGCGCTTCGCCTCACTCGCCTATGCCGCGAACGAAGGCCTGCTCGACTGGCTGCGCGCACGGGTGGAGGAATCCAGCGTGCAAGTGCGCCTTTCCTCCGAGGCCACACCCGCCGTGCTGGCGGAGTTGCGCATCGAGGAGGTGGTGGTCGCGACCGGCGCACGGCGCGATATGCCGGCGATTTCCGGCTCGGATCTCCCCCACGTGTTCAGCGGCGACGACATGCGCCGCATGATGCTCGGCGAAAACTCCGAGTCACTCGCCGGCAAGACCTCGCTGCTGACGCGCATCGCCACCAAGGCGGGCGCGGCCACAGGCCTCACTGCGAATCTCGATTTCGTGCGCAAAGCCACCCGCACCTGGATGCCGCTCGGCGATCGTGTGGTGATCATCGGCGGCGAACTGGTGGGGCTCGAACTGGCGGAATTCCTGGCGGAGCGCGGACGCAGCGTGACGGTGGTGGACGATCAGCCGCGCCTGGGCGCGGGGCTCACGCTGGTGCGCCGCCTGCGCCTGCTGACGGAATTGCGCGAGCACGGCCTTGGCCTGCACGCGGGTGCAAAGGAGATCCGCATCGAGGCGGGTCGCGTGTGCTTCACGGCAAAAGACGGCAGCGCGCAGTCGGTGGATGCCGACCATGTGATCGTGGCGAAGGGTGCCGCAGGCGATCTGTCGCAGGCGGAGGCATTCCGTGCTGCGGGCTTCCGTGTGCACGAGGTGGGCGACTGCCGCGGCGTGGGCTACATCGAGGGCGCGATGCGCAGCGCGATGGAGGCAGCAGACGCTGTGAATGCAGCCTGAGCTCCATTTCACGGCCTTGTGCGGAAATGGCCTGCTCCCACGGGGTGGGCGCGAGTAGTGGTTGACATTGCACGACCGCAGGCTGACCCTCCGCACCCAACTCACACCCCGGGAAACCGCAATGCCCGATTTTCTGCGCGGACTGGCGCTGGCCGCCTGCTTGCTGATGGCATGGAACGCGGGGGCCGCAAACGAGACCCCGCAGACTGAGCTGCCCGGCGCGCAAGCCCGTGCGACGCAAGGCAAGGGTCTGCAATTGCGCACGCCCGAAGAGGTCTCGACCCTGCGCATCGCCGTGATGCAGGGCTCGGCGCAGGACGTCTGGGTGAAGAACAACTGGCCCCAGGCAACACTGCTGCAATATCTCGCCGTGGCGGATCTTTTCGTCGCAGTAGAGGCAGGCAAAGCGGATGCGAGCATCACGGTGGCCGACATCCTCAAGCAAGCTCTGGCGGAGCGCCCCGCACTCGCCACCCTGGGAGAGCCCATCTTCAACCTGGATGTAGGCGCCGCTTTCCGCAAGGACAGTGCGGCTCTCCGTGCGCAGTTCGACGATTTCCTCGCCAGGTTGCGTGCCGACGGCACGCTTGCCGATATGAAGCGGCGCTGGATGGAGGAGTCCCGCACCACCATGCCGGCGATAGAGTTTCTGCCGGATGCGCCCGCACTGGCGATAGGAAACGCGCTTGTCGGTCTGCCTCAGGTGGCCGTCAAAGACAACCGGTTGGTCGGTTTCGAGGTGGAACTCGCGGAGCGCTTCGCCGCGAGCATCGGCCGCCGGCCCGTCTGGACTACCGCTGACTTCGGCGCGCTGATCCCTTCGCTCGCCTCCGGCAAGATCGACACGATCATCACAGGCATGTCCATCACACCGGAGCGGCGCGAACGCGTAGATTTCTCTGAGAGCTATCACGCCTACAGGAATCTCGTCTTCGTGCGGGCGAGCAATATCGCGGGTGCAGCGCCCGCGCCGGTTGCGCCGCCGGCAGAGGCCTCGTTCTGGGGCAATCTGCGCGAGAGTTTTCACAACAACATCATCCGCGAGAACCGCTACCTCCTGCTCTGGGGCGGCCTGAAGACCACGGTGCTGCTGTCGGTTCTCTCCTGCGCCTTCGGCACGCTGCTCGGGGCGCTGATCTGCTACATGCGCATGTCACGCAACACCCTCGCCCGTCGCAGCGCCATGCTCTACATCAGCCTGATGCGCGGCATGCCGGTGCTGGTGCTGCTGATGCTCATCTTCTACGTGGTCTTCGCCTCGGTGAACATCAGCCCGATCCTGGTTGCGGTCTTCGCCTTCGGGCTCAATTTCGGCGCATACACCTCGGAGATGTTCCGCACCGGCATCGAAAGCATCGACCGCGGCCAGACCGAGGCGGGCATCGCGATGGGCTTCACGCGGGTCGGCACATTCCGCCATATCGTTTTGCCGCAGGCGCTGCAGCGCATCCTGCCCGTCTACAAAGGGGAGTTCATATCGATGGTGAAGATGACGTCAATCGTCGGTTATGTTGCGGTGGAGGATCTCACCAAGGCGTCCGACATCATCCGCAGCCGTACCTTCGACGCCTTCTTTCCGCTGGTCACCGTTGCCATCCTGTACTTCCTGGTCTCCTGGGTACTGATACAGGCGCTCGGTTACATCGAGAGACGCACAGACCCCATGCAGCGCCGCGCGGCGGAGGCACGTACATGATCCGCGTAAAAGGACTGGTCAAGAATTTCGGCACCCTCCAGGTGCTGCGCGGCGTTGACACCGAGATCGCAAAAGGCGAGGTGATTTCCATCATCGGCCCCTCGGGTTGCGGCAAGAGCACCTTCCTGCGCTGCCTGAACCGCCTGGAGGAACCGAGCGGCGGCCAGATCGAACTCGATGGCCGTGACATCACGGGGCCCGGCGTGGACATCACCGCCGTGCGCCAGCGCATGAACATGGTGTTCCAGGCCTTCAACCTGTTCTCGCACCTCACGGTGCTCGAGAACCTGACGCTGGCACCCATGCAGCTGCGGGGCACGCCGAAGGCGCAGGCCGAGGAGCGCGGCATGGAACTGCTGCGGATGGTGGGTCTTGCCGAGCGTGCGCATTACTTCCCGTCGGAACTTTCCGGCGGGCAGAAGCAGCGGGTGGCGATTGCGCGGTGTCTGGCGATGGACCCGGAAGTGATCCTCTTCGACGAGCCCACCTCGGCGCTCGACCCCACGATGGTGGGCGAGGTACTGGCGGTGGTGCGCAACCTCGCGAAGCAGGGACTCACGATGCTTATCGTCACCCACGAAATGGACTTCGCGCGGGATGTCTCCTCGCGGGTGTTCTTCATGCACGAGGGGCGCATCCACGAGCAGGGGCCTCCGGCGCAGGTGTTTGGCGCTCCGCAGCGTCCGGAAACACGCACCTTCATCCACCGGGTGCGCTCGCGCAACTACACCCTGTCTTCTCCGGACGTGGACATCTACGCGCTGCACGGCGATATCGAGGTCTTCTGCGAGAAGCATCTTGTGCCGCGGCAGACGGCCCACGACCTGCAACTCCTCACGGAGGAACTGGTGCTGTGCTTCATGGAGGAACTGAAACAGCGAAAGGCTTTCGAGCTCTGCGTGGAGTACCTCGAGGCGAAACGGGAAGTGCGTGTCACGCTGGATCTTCCCGCAGGCGTGGAGAGTCCGTTTTCAGTCGCCGACGCAGACCCCATGGTGGTCGACATCGGGCTACAGCTGATACGCAACATCGCGCCCGGCGTGCACGAAGAGCCCGGTGAAGACGGCCGGGTCAAGCTCGTCTTCCCGGTGCGCCAGTCCTGAGCGCGGGTCGATAGGGTAACCCGCGCTCGAGCCGAGCCCGCAGGGCTGTGGGATCGGTCCGGGAGAAGTGAAGGTCGGCGGTGCCGCCGGCGAGATCATCACCCGGTCAGCTCAAGTGGGGTGACGCCAAGGCACTCTACGTGAGAAAGTTTCGCGCCCGAATGCTCCCAGGGCCCGCCGGCCCGGGAGCGATCACGCACTCACGATAAAAGGCGGAGATTGCGCCATATGATCCTGTTCCATCGCCGGCTCGTCACGGCGCTCCTGTGCATTGGCTTTGTTGGCGCGTGCTCCCGTGGCGGAGCACCGGAGGCACCAACACCCGAGGTCTATGTGACGCCTGTCGTCACGCAGGACGTCCCCGTCTACATGGAACTCGTGGGTCAGACGCGCGGCTCGCAGGACGTGCAGATCCGCGCGCGTGTCGAGGGCTTTCTCGACAGCGTCTCCTTCACCGAGGGTGCGTTCGTCCTCAAGGGAGCGCCCCTTTACCGGATCGATCCGCGGCCGCTGGAAGCGGCTCTCGCACAGGCCAAGGCGAATCTCGCCACCCAGCAGGCGCACCTCGACCAGGCCTCGGTGGCGGCACGCCGCCTGAAGCCGCTCGCGGCACAGGAGGCCGTGAGCCTGCAGGAACTCGACAACGCGCTCGGCAACGAAAACGCTGCGCGCGCACAACGTGATGCGGCGAAGGCTGCGCTCGAGAAAGCCACGCTAGACCTCTCCTACACCACCATCACGGCGCCGGTGGATGGTGTGGTCGGTACGACACTGGTCATGGCGGGAAATCTCGTGGGACGTGGCGAGAGCACGCTGCTCACCACCGTATCGCAGGTGGATCCCGTGCTGTTCCGCGCGGGCTTGAGCGAATCCGAATACCTGCGCTTCGCGCGGCACTTCGAGGAAACGGGCACCAAACCCGGCGAGAGCACGGTGCCGATCGAACTCCTTCTGGCTGACGGCACCGCGCACCGCTACCCGGGCCGGCTGGACGGCGTGGAACGCGCCATCGACCCCACCACCGGCACGCTGGCGCTGCAGTTCGCCTTCCCCAACCCCGAACGTCTGGTGCGCCCCGGTCAGTTCGGCCGCGTGCGCATCGAAATCGAGCATCGCCGCGGCGCACTTCTGGTGCCGCAGCGCGCCGTGCAGGAACTGCAGGAACTGCACACCGTCGCGGTGGTGGGGAACGACAGCAAGATCTCGATGCGCACGATCACGGTGGGGCCGCGTACGGGGAACATGTGGGTCGTGGAGTCTGGCTTGCAAGCCGG
>CAIXOY010000573.1 GCA_903921135.1 uncultured Gammaproteobacteria bacterium | reverse complement strand
TGCGCTACGCCATCGAGCGCACGCGTTGTCTCCACGACCTGTTCCATGTGCTCACGGGATACGGAACCGATCTGGCGGGCGAGGGGATGCTGATCTATTTCCAGAACGCCTACCGGCAGGCCATCGGGTTCACGCGGGCCGCGATCTCGGCCCAAGGGCTCGGTCCGCTGCTCTTCCTGCGCCCCCGCGTCGGCCAGCAGCGCTGGCGCACGCTCTTGCGCGAGGCGTATGCGCGCGGCACTGCAGCACGCGAGCGCCTGTCCCCGATGTTCGTGTACTGGGAGGAACTGCTGCCGCGCCCCCTTGACGATGTGCGCGAAGAACTGGGAATCACCCCCTTCGATGAGGACACCTCGGACTGGCTGGCGAACACCTGGCTCGGCCGATCCGCAGCGAAGGGTTTCGGGGCCTATGCCCGCGAAGCGGAGCGGGCGCAACTGGCGCGCCGCATCGTGGAAGCCGGCGTGGACTTCCGGGGCTTGATGCGCGCAAGTCCCGAGCGGCAGGCCGGGCTGCGACGCCTGGTGGCGGAGGGTGCTGACGATGCGGCGATTCAGGCGGCTGCGGAGGGCTTGTGTGGCGACGCCCCCGCAAGACGGGCCTTGCCAGCCGGCAATGGCATGTAGCCGGCGGCCAGTTCGCTGCATTCACGCAGACACGCCTTGCAAAAGACCAATACAGAGACCTAGCATCAGGTCTCTGATTCTCCGGCCAAGCGCAACCCGATGCCCCATCAGCTACTTGCCGAAACTGCCGCCAGCATTTCCGAGCTCAAGGCCAACCCGATGAAGGTCGTGGCCAGTGGCAAAGGCATGCCGGTGGTGGTGCTCAATCGCAACGAACCGGCCTTCTACTGCGTGCCGGCCAGTGCTTACGAGGCCATGATGGAAATGGTCGATGATCTGGCGCTGCTCGCATTGGTGAAGGCGCGCCAGCAAGAGGAGACAGTCACGGTTTCGCTCGATGAGCTATGAGCTTGCCTTCAAGGTCTCCGCGCTGAAGGAATGGAACAAGCTGGGTCACACTCTGCGGGAGCAGTTCAAGCGGAAACTCGCTGAACGCCTGAAGGACCCCCACGTCCCCGCCGCCGCTCTGTCTGGGGCCACAAACCTTTACAAAATCAAATTGCGTCAGGCTGGCTATCGGCTCGTCTATTCCGTCGAAGACCAGACAATCACCGTAACCGTTATCGCCGTCGGGAAACGTGACCGGAACGCGGTGTACGACATAGCGATGTCGCGGCTGCACGATCCCGCGTCATCCTGAACTCCTCGTTTCCGCCGCGTCGTCCGCGACTCAGCCCTCCGGCTGCGCCCCATCCTTGAAGTAAGGCTCCACCGCTCCGTTCAGCTTCAGCGTGATCGGGTTGCCCTTGCGATCCACCGCACGGCCCTGCGGCACGCGGATCCAGCCCTCGCTCACGCAGTACTCTTCGACGTTGTTGCGCTCCTGCCCCTTGAAGCGGATGCCTACGCCGCGTGCGAGGACGTCCTCGTCGTGGAAGCGGCTCTTGGGGTTAACGGAGAGGCGATCGGGCGGCGTGTCCATCGTGCGGGCGTGTCCTGCGGTGCTTGGGAACTGCCATTGTGGCCCAGCACGCGTGCGGATTTCGACGCCTCTGTGCACCGGCTCTGCCTTCGCGGATCATGCCGCCACGCCAACGAAAGAGACACCCGCATGAAAGCCGTCCGCTGCCACGATCACAAACCCGTGCTCCGTGACCTCCCGCTGCCTGTTGGCGAAGGCGTGCGCATCCGCGTCGCGTCCTCCGGGATCTGCGGCTCCGATCTGCACATGCTGAAGATGGGTTTTCCCATTCCCTTTACGCTGGGCCACGAGGTGGCGGGCATCACGCCGGACGGCACACCCGTGGCCATCGAACCCATCGCGCCCTGCGGCCACTGCGGCGAGTGCGTGCAGGGCCGCTACAACCTCTGCGTGATGGGCCCGCAATCGGTGCTCGGCGTGGGCCAGGACGGCGGCATGGCCGAGGAAATGCTCGTGCCCGCGCGCTGCCTCGTGCCGCTACCCTCCGGTGTCGAGGTGCGCGATGCCTGCCTCGTGGAGCCCCTTGCGGTGGCGGTGCACGGCATCGCGATGGCGGGCATCACGGCGGCCGATCGCGTGGCGATCGTGGGTGGCGGCACCATCGGCCTCTGTGCCGTCGCGATCGCACGGCGTGCGGCGAGCGATGTGTGTTTGCTCGCACGGCACGAGGTGCAGAAGCGCGCCGGCGAGCAGTTGGGTGCCACGCTGGACGCGCAGGGTAGCTATGACCTCGTCATCGATTGCGCGGGCACTACCGAATCGATCGCGCAGGCGGTGAGCCTGTGTCGGCCCCGTGCGCGGCTGCTGTTGCTGGCCACGTATTGGGAGGGCCTCACGCTGCCGGCCTTCGAGGTCTCGATGAAGGAGCTGCGCATCATCGGCACTCGCGGTACCGATCGCCCGGAGTTCGAGGCCGCGGTGCG
>CAIXOY010000572.1 GCA_903921135.1 uncultured Gammaproteobacteria bacterium | reverse complement strand
GGCTTCAGGCAAGTAGCGCGCGAACTGCGCCGACAGCGAAGCCTCGCCGTGGCGCAGCACGAACAGGCGGAAGGCCTCCGCCGCAGGCGAGAGCATCTTCGAGAGCGTGTGCACGCAGTTCCACGCACGCACCACCGGCGTGCCCTGCACCGAGAGCACGGCCACCAGCTGGTGCTGCAGCTCGAGCCCGATGGTGTGCAGCGAGAGAAAGCTCAAACCAAGCCCCGCCATCACCGCCTGCTTGATGGTCTCGTTGCTCGCCATCTCCATGCTGATGCGCGGCTCGAAGCCGTGGTCCGCGAAGAAATTCGCCATCGCGGCACGCGTGCCCGAGCCCGGCTCACGGAGGATGAAACCGAAGGGGCGTAGCGCCTCGACGCTGTGCGGCCCACCCTCGAGCAAGGGGTGGTCGGGGGGCGCGACGAAGACGTGCGGGTGCGCGGCGAAGGGCTCGGCGCGGGTGGCCACCTCTTTGGGCGGGCGCCCCATGATCGCCAGATCGATCTCGTTCTCCTGCAGCATCTTCACGAGTTGCTCGCGGTTGCCGACCGCAAGCTTGATCTCGATGCCGGGGTGCTCGGCCCGGAAAGCGGCGAGCAGCCAGGGCATCAGGTATTTCGCGGTGCTCACCATGCCGATGGTGATGCTGCCCTGCTCGAGGTTCTGCAGGCGTGCCGCAGCGTCTTCCGCGTCTTTCAGAGTGGCGAGCACACGGCGCGCATAGACCAGCATGTACTCGCCCGCCGTGGTGAGGCTCACCTTGCGGCCGTTGCGTTCGAAGAGGGGCAGGCCCACATGCCCCTCGAGTTCTTTCACCTGCATGGTCACGGCGGGCGGCGTGAGGTGCAGGGCCTGCGCAGCCCGCACGAAGCTCAGGTGCCGCGCCACCTCGGAGAACACCCGCAGCTGCCGGAAGGTCGCGTTCTTCATTCAGCTATACCTGAATCGGAATGACAGTAACTTTGAATTTATCTTATTCAAATCGCCCCCTAGAGTGAACCCATCGCCGAGCCACCCGGGCCGCGGCGAACCCCAACGAAGGGAGCCACCGATGAGCGACATAAAACTCGACGCCACCCAGATCACCGATGCCAAGGCGCGCTACAGCGCCGGGGTGCTCAAGTACCGCCAGATGGGGTACTGGGTACCCGACTACGTACCCAAGGAAACCGACACCATCTGCCTCTTCCGCATCACGCCGCAAGAGGGCGTGGACCCGATCGAAGCGGGCGCGGCCGTGGCCGGCGAATCCTCCACCGCCACGTGGACGGTGGTCTGGACCGACCGCCTCACCGCCTGCGAGAACTACCGCGCCAAGTGCTACAAGGTCGAGCCCGTGCCCAACAACCCGGGCCAGTATTTCGCCTGGGTGGCCTACGACATCATCCTGTTCGAAGAGGGCTCCATCGCCAACATGACGGCGAGCCTGATCGGCAACGTGTTCAGCTTCAAGCCGCTGAAGGCCGCGCGCCTCGAGGACATCCGCGTCCCCGTCGCGCTGGTGAAGACCTTCAAGGGCCCGCCCACCGGCCTCGTGGTCGAGCGCGAGCGCCTCGACAAATTCGGCCGCCCGCTCCTCGGCGCCACCACCAAGCCCAAGCTCGGCCTGTCGGCGCGCAATTACGGCCGCGTGATCTACGAGGGCCTGAAAGGCGGCCTGGATTTCATGAAGGACGACGAGAACATCAACTCGCAGCCCTTCATGCACTGGCGAGACCGCTTCCTGTACGTGATGGATGCAGTAAACAAGGCGAGCGCCGCCACCGGTGAGGTGAAGGGCAGCTACCTGAACATCACCGCTGCCACCATGGAAGACATGTACGAGCGCGCAGAACTGGCCAAGGAACTCGGCAGCGTGATCGTGATGATCGACCTGATCGTCGGCTGGACCTGCATCCAGAGCATGTCGAACTGGTGCCGCAAGAACGACATGATCCTGCACCTCCACCGGGCAGGCCATGGCACCTACACGCGCCAGAAAAACCACGGCGTGAGCTTCCGCGTGATCGCGAAGTGGCTGCGCCTGGCGGGCGTGGATCACATGCACACCGGCACGGCGGTGGGCAAGCTCGAAGGCGACCCACTGACGGTGCAGGGCTACTACAACGTCTGCCGCGACACCGTCACGAAGACCGACCTGCCGCGCGGCCTGTACGTGGACCAGGACTGGTGCGACCTGAAGAAGGTGATGCCGGTGGCGTCCGGCGGCATCCATGCCGGCCAGATGCACCAGCTGATCGATCTCTTCGGCGACGACGTGGTGCTGCAGTTCGGCGGCGGCACGATCGGCCACCCCGCAGGCATACAGGCCGGCGCCGTGGCGAACCGCGTGGCGCTCGAGGCCATGGTGAAGGCGCGCAACGAGGGCAAGGACATCGCCAACGAGGGCCCCGAGATCCTGCGCAAGGCCGCGCAGTTCTGCACGCCGCTGCGCCAGGCACTCGATACCTGGAAGGACGTGAGCTTCAACTACGCCTCCACCGACACCAGCGACTACGCCGTGACGCCCTCGGCCGCGAGCTGAGCCCGTCGAACCCCACACGGAGACACACGCCATGATGACCAACCCCGCCGGACGCATCACGCAGGGCCAGTTCAGCTTCCTGCCCGATCTCACCGACGACGAGATCCGCATGCAGGTCGATTACGGCCTGCAGAAGGGCTACGCCTGGAGCGTCGAGTACACGGACGATCCGCACCCGCGCAACACCTACTGGGAAATGTTCGGCAACCCGATGTTCGATCTGCAGGATGCTGCAGGCCTGATGCTGGTGCTGGCCGACTGCCGCAAGGCTTTCCCGCGCCACTACATCCGCCTGATGGCCTTCGACTCCACGCGCGGCGTCGAGTCGATCACGATGAGCTTCATCGTGAACCGTCCGCCGAACGAGCCTGGCTTCGGGCTGGCGCGGCAGGAGTGGCACAACCGTACGATGCGCTACACGGTGCATTCCTACGCCACCGACAAACCCGAAGGCGAGCGCTACTGAGCCCGCGCTGAGGGAGGCCACGCATGTACAAGATCCCGGGCAGCAGCAGCGACGCGCCAGTGGCGGCGGCCGCCACGGAAGGCGCCGCGCCCGCACCTGATGCGCTGGGTGCGGCGCGCAGCGTGGCCGAGGTGATGGCCGGTTCGCAGGTCGAGGAGGTGCTCGCCGAACTCGACCGCGAACTGGTGGGCCTCAAGCCGGTGAAGGCCCGCATCCGCGATATCGCGGCATTGCTTGTGATCGACAAGCTGCGCAAGAACCTGGGGCTCTCCTCGCAGACGCCCAGCCTGCACATGTGTTTCAGCGGCAACCCGGGAACGGGCAAGACCACGGTGGCCATGCGCATGGCGCAGATCCTCCACCGCCTGGGTTATGTGCGCAAAGGCCACATGGTGGCGGTGACGCGTGATGACCTCGTCGGGCAGTACATCGGCCACACCGCGCCCAAAACGCGCGAGGTGCTGAAGAAAGCGATGGGCGGCGTGCTGTTCATCGACGAGGCCTACTACCTCTACCGCCCCGAGAACGAACGCGACTACGGCCAGGAAGCGATCGAGATCCTGCTGCAGGTGATGGAGAACAACCGGGATGATCTCGTCGTGATCCTCGCCGGCTACAAGGACCGGATGGACACCTTCTTCCAGTCCAACCCCGGCATGAGCAGCCGCATTGCCCACCATCTGGATTTCCCCGACTACTCGGCGGGCGAACTGATGCACATCGCGGGCAAGATGCTCGCTGAGCAGCACTACTGTTTTGGCGAGGGCGCCGAGGCCGCTTTCGACGCCTACCTCGAACGGCGGATCACGCAACCGCATTTCGCCAACGCCCGCAGCGTGCGCAACGCGCTCGACCGCGCGCGGCTGCGGCAGGCCTCGCGCCTCTTTGCCGATCGCGAGCGGCAATGGACCGCGGGGGAACTCTCGACCATCGCCGCGGAAGACATCCTCGCCAGCCGCGTCTTCGCGAGCGGAGCAGCCTGAGGCATGAACCGCAGGAGCGTGTCCCCGCGCGATACAGCCCCGCAACTGCGGGGTCTGGTGTTTGACGTGGACGGAACGCTGGCTGACACCGAAGAGGCGCACCGGCAGGCCTTCAACACCGCCTTCCGTGCGCACGGGCTCTCTTGGGATTGGGACCGCGACACCTACACGCGGCTCCTCGCGGTATCGGGCGGCAAGGAGCGGCTGCGCCATCACATCGCCTGCAGCCGGGACGCGCTGGGTGATCTGGACGCGGCCGCACTCGATGCGAGCGTCAACGCGCTGCACGCGGCGAAGACCGCAGCGTACGAGCGGCTGGTGCGCGAAGGCGGGCTTGCCCTTCGACCGGGCGTGCCCGATCTGATCGAGGCGGCCGGCAGCGCAGGTCTTGCGCTTGCCATCGCCACCACCACGACCCCCGCGAACATCGATGCGCTGCTGGGCGGCACGCTGGGCAGCGGCTGGCGCAGCCTATTCGCGGCGGTAGAGGACGCCTCCACCGCCCCGCTCAAAAAACCGCATCCGCAGGTCTATCTGCAGGCGCTCGCGGGGCTTGGGCTCGACGCGATCGAGTGCCTTGCCTTCGAAGACTCCGACAACGGACTGCGCGCCGCGCAGGGCGCGGGCATCGCCACCATCATCACGCCCACAGCCTTCACCGAAGGCCAGGATTTCAGCAAGGCCGCGCGCGTGCTCCCGGACCTTGCCACGCTCACGCTCGACGAGTTGCTGTGCTGGCATGCGAACGCGGTTCGCGGCAGCATCGGCACCCATAACAACACCTGAATACGGGAACCCCCATGCCATTGTCACAACGCGCCACCCTCACCCGGTTCCTGATCGAGGAGCGGCGCCGCTACCCTGACGCCAGCGGTGACTTCAACGCACTGATCCTCGACATCGCGATCGCCTGCAAGGCCATCGCCCGCGCGGTGGCCTCGGGGGCGCTCGGCGGCGTACTCGGCAACCACGGCGGCGAGCAGGCCAGCATCAACGTGCAGGGCGAGACGCAGAAAAAACTCGACGTGATCAGCAACGAGGTCTTCATGCGGGCTACCGAGTGGGGCGGACAACTCGCCGGCATGGCCTCGGAAGAAATGGACGATCCCTACCCCATCCCCGAGGGCTACCCGCGCGGCAATTACCTGCTGGTTTTCGATCCGCTGGATGGTTCCAGCAACATCGACGTGAACGTCTCGGTGGGCAGCATCTTCTCGATCCTGCGCGCGCCGCAGGACCTGATCGACAGCGGCCGGCCGCTCGCCGCGGAAGACTTCCTGCAGCCCGGCACGCAGCAGATGGCCGCGGGCTACGCGCTCTACGGGCCGGCCACGATGCTGGTGCTCACGGTGGGATCGGGCGTGCACGGCTTCACGCTGGATCCTGCCATCGGCGAATTCAAGCTGACGCACCCGAATATCCAGGTGCCCCCCGACACGCAGGAATTCGCGATCAACGCCTCGAACAGCCGCTTCTGGGAATCACCCGTGAAGCGCTACGTCGACGAGTGCCTGGCGGGCAAGACCGGCCCGCGCGCCAAGGACTTCAACATGCGCTGGATCGCCTCGATGGTGGCGGATGCGCACCGCATCATGATGCGCGGCGGCGTGTTCATGTACCCGCGCGACACCAAGGACCCGAGCAAACCCGGGCGCCTGCGTCTGCTCTACGAGGCAAACCCGATCGGCATGGTGATGGAGCAGGCGGGCGGGCGCGCGAGCACCGGACGCGAACCTGTGCTGGGCATCAAACCCACCAGTCTTCACCAGCGTATCGGCTTGGTGTTCGGTTCGCGGAACGAGGTCGAGCGGATCGAGCGCTATCACGCCGAACCGGACTCCTACAGGGACACCAACCCCCTGTTCGCCGAGCGCAGCCTGTTCCGGGACTGATCGTCCCGGACGGCTTGGGCCACATAACAAGACCAGCGAGGAAGCTCCCATGTCCCATCGCCATCCCATCATCGCCATCACCGGTTCCTCGGGCGCCGGCACCTCCACCGTCACGCGCACCTTCCAGAACATCTTCCGCCGGGAGGGCGTGACGGCAGCGATCATCGAGGGCGACAGCTTCCACCGCTACGAGCGCAAGGAGATGAAGATCCGCCAGGCTGAAGCGGAGGCGACGGGCAACAAGCACTTCAGCCATTTCGGCGTGGACAACAACCTCTTCGGCGAACTCGAGGCGCTGTTCCGCAGCTACTCCGAGACCGGCACGGGACAGGCACGCAAGTACCTGCACAACCTCGAGGAGGCCGCCCCCTACAACCAGGAGCCCGGCACCTTCACCGCGTGGGAACCGCTGCCCGGGAACACCGACATGCTCTTCTACGAGGGCCTGCACGGCGCGGTGCGCACGGAGGAGTTCGACATCGCGCGCTACCCGGATCTGCTGATCGGCGTGGTGCCGGTGATCAACCTCGAGTGGATCCAGAAACTCTGGCGCGACAAACACATGCGCGGCTACACCACCGAGGCCGTGGCCGACACCATCCTGCGGCGCATGCCCGACTACGTGAACTTCATCTGCCCGCAGTTCACGCACACCCACGTGAACTTCCAGCGCGTGCCCGTTGTCGACACCTCCAACCCCTTCATCTCGCGGGATATTCCCAGTCCCGACGAGAGCATGGTGGTGATACGCTTCGCGCAGCCGAAGGGCATCGACTTCCAGTACCTCCACAACATGATCGACGGCTCCTGGATGAGCCGCGCAAATACCATCGTGGTGCCCGGAGGAAAGATGGAACTCGCGATGCAGCTCATCTTCACGCCCTTCATCTGGCGGATGGTGGAGCGCAGGAAGCGCGCCCTCGGCCTTGCCTGACGCCAACGCCAGCACCGGAGCCTTTCGCGCATGAGCAATTCGCCTTCACGTCCTGCACCCTCTCCCGCACTCGCCCGCGAGATGGCCAACGCCATCCGCATGCTCTCGGTCGACGCCGTCGAACAAGCGAAGAGCGGGCACCCCGGCGCCCCGATGGGCATGGCCGAGATCGCCGAGGTGCTGTGGAACCGGCACCTGAAACACAACCCTGCGAACCCGCTGTGGGCCGACCGCGACCGCTTCGTGCTCTCGAATGGCCACGGATCCATGTTGATTTACTCGCTGCTGCACCTCACGGGCTACGAGCTGCCCATCGAGGAGATCAAGCGCTTCCGCCAGCTGCACAGCAAGACCGCGGGCCACCCGGAAGTGGGCATCACGCCCGGCGTCGAGACCACCACCGGCCCGCTCGGACAGGGCATCACCAATGCGGTGGGCATGGCGCTCGCCGAATCGCTGCTCGCGGCAGAGTTCAACCGCCCGGGCCACGCGATCGTCGACCACCACACCTATGCCTTCCTCGGTGATGGCTGCCTGATGGAAGGGATCAGCCACGAGGCCTGCTCGCTTGCGGGCACGCTGCGTCTCTCCAAGCTGATCGCCTTCTACGACGACAACGGCATCTCCATCGACGGCCACGTCGAGGGCTGGTTCACCGACGACACGCCCAAGCGCTTCGAGGCCTATGGCTGGCACGTGATCCCGGCCGTCGACGGCCATGACACCGCGGCGGTGGAAGCCGCTCTGCTTGCAGCCAAGGCGCAGTCCACACGGGCAGATGGCAAGCCCACGCTGATCTGCTGCCGCACCGTGATCGGCAAGGGCTCGCCCAACAAGGCGGGCACGCACGACGTGCACGGCGCGGCACTCGGCGCCACAGAAGTGGCAGCCACGCGCGAAGCACTCGGCTGGACGGCAGCTCCCTTCGAGATTCCTGCGCACATCGCCGAAGCCTGGGACGGCCGCGCGGCAGGCGCTGCCGCAGAGTCCGAATGGAACGGGCGATTCGACGCCTATGCTGCGGCGCATCCGGCAGAGGCCGCAGAGCTCCAGCGCCGCATGCGCGGCGAACTCTCATCCGCCTTTGAAGCAGGCTTGCCTGCGGTATTCGCCGCCATCGCCGCCAAAGCCGACGCAGTGGCCACCCGCAAGGCCAGCCAGAACGCACTCGATGCGCTGGCGCCGCTGGTGCCTGAGTTCTTCGGTGGCAGCGCAGACCTGACCGGCTCGAACCTCACCAACTTCAAGGGCTGCGTGCGCGCCGGGCGCGACACCTGGGGCAACCATCTGAGCTACGGCGTGCGCGAGTTCGGCATGGCCGCGATCATGAACGGCATCGCGCTGCACGGCGGCTACATCCCCTACGGCGGCACCTTCCTCACCTTCAGCGACTACAGCCGCAACGCCATCCGCATGGCAGCGCTCATGAAGCAGCGCGTGATCCACGTCTTCACGCACGACTCCATCGGCTTGGGCGAAGACGGCCCCACGCACCAGTCGATAGAACACGTGCCTAGCCTGCGGATCATCCCGAGCCTCGACGTGTGGCGCCCGGCAGACGGCCTTGAAACAGCCGTCGCCTGGGCCGCATCGCTCGAGCGCAACGACGGGCCGAGCGCGCTCTGCCTCTCGCGCCAGAACCTGCCACGGCTCTCTGCAATCGAGCAGGTCGGGGGCATCCGTCAGGGCGGCTATGTGCTGGCCGATGCGCCGGATGCACGTGCCGTGCTGATCGGCACGGGCTCCGAGCTCTCGATCGCGATGGACGCGCGCGAGCGCCTCGCGGCAGAGGGCATCGCGGTGCGCGTTGTCTCCATGCCCTGCACCAACGTTTTCGACCGGCAAGACCGCGGCTACCGCGATGCCGTGCTGCCCGTCGCCCTGCCCACGGTGGCCGTGGAGGCCGCACATCCGGACTTCTGGCACAAGTACACCGGCCGCAACGGCGCCATCGTGGGCGTCGCGAGCTTCGGTGAATCCGCACCGGCAAAGGATCTCTACACCCACTTCGGCATCACGGCTGCGGCCGTGGCGCAGGCCGTCAAGGACCTCATCGCGTGAGCAACCCGCATCCCTGGGACCTGGTGCTGTTCGATCTCGACGGCACGCTGATCGAGACCTCGCCCGAGATCCTCGACGCCGTGAACGACACCATGGATTCCTGCGGTTTTGCGCCGGTGTCGCAAGACCAGGTGAACGTGTGGATCGGGCGCGGCACGCGCGAACTCCTCGCGCAGGCGCTCGCCTTCACCTGGCAGGAGGACATCGCGAACGTGCGCGGATCGGAGCGTTTCCACGCCATCGAGAAAGTCTTCTCGGGGCATTACGCGAAGCGCTGCGGCACGCGCAGCCATCTCTACCCTCACGTACGTGAAGTGCTCGAAGAGTTGCGCGCGAACGGCGTGCGGCTCGCCGTGGTCACCAACAAGGAAGACCGGTACACGCAGGCCATCCTCGACAGCCACGCGCTCACGTCACTCTTCGACCGCGTCGTGAGCGGTGACACCTTCCCCGCCCGCAAGCCGGATCCTGCCGGTGTGTTCGCGTGCATGGAAGCCTTCGGTGCGACCGCCGCGCGCACGCTCTTCGTGGGAGATTCCGCGATCGACGTCGCCACGGCACGCAATGCAGGCGTGGCGGTGTGGGCACTGCCCTACGGCTACAACATGGGCGAGCCGATCGAGTCCTGCTCACCGGATCGCGTGATCGCGGATTTTTCGGCGCTGCGATCCCGCGCAGACGCGGCCTGATCGGCCAGCATCCGCTCGTTGATACTCCGCAGACTCCCCTCGGCAGGGCGCTGCAGGCAGTCCAGCACCGGACACGCCGAACGCAGCCTGTCGTGCATGTCCTTCACCGGCATTTCCCAGTCCGAGAGCGGCCCTGCCGCATAGCCGTGCCCCGCAAGCCCGCCCTGCACACGCTCGCAGAGCAGCTTGTCCTCGTGGTTGATCTGGGCATTGATGCGTCGGGCAAGGTAGCGCACGCCACGGGTTTCGCGGCTCGCATCACGGCGATGGTAGAGCGGCAAACGCACCTCGGTGGTGGCCGGCCCGGTGGGCAGCACCTGGAAGATGTTCATGCCGTCCGGGTAGACGTCGAAGCCGATGTTGACCGGCATGAAGCAGAACATCCACGTCGAACGGATGGACTGCGGCAAACCTGAAAAAGCCCTGCGCGCGAGCCCCTGATAGGCTCGCTCCGACCAGTTGGGAGAGGCGCGCTCGCGGATCGTGCTGCGCGACCAGGACACACCGTGCGGGTTCATGGTGCAGGCGAGGTCGTTGTCCATCAGACGGTGCAGGCCGGGGTGGCCATAGGGCACGTGGTAGTTGTCGAGGTAGTTGTCGAGCGCGACCTTCCAGTTGCAGTTCCATTGCTCCACGGGGCGTGCGGCCGGTGCCGGCACCATGTCCTCGATGCCGAAGGGCGCGAGTTCACCGGCAAGCTCACCCAGCACGGAGTTGAGCGAGGGGCCCCCGCCCGCGATGCGCACGAACACGAGCCCGAGGAATGTCTCGAGCTCGAACTCCCGCAGGCCGAGACTCAGTTTGTCCAGCGATTGGAAAGTGCGCTCGGCAGGCACCCGCGCGAGCTGGCCTTCGAATTCATACGACCAGGCGTGATAGGGGCAGGTGATATGCCGTGCGCAGTGGCCGTTGCCGTCGAGGAGCCTCGCACCCCGGTGGCGGCAGGCGTTCTGGAAGGCACGCAGGCGCCCGTCGGAGCCACGCATCACGATCACGCTGTCGCGCCAGAGGTCCAGGGTGACGTAGTCGCCGGCCGCGGGGACTTCGTTCTGGTGACAGACAAACTGCCAGCTGGGCAGGATCACGCGTTCGTATTCGAGCTCCAGCAGTTCGGGGCTGAGGTAGGCCCAGGCCGGCAGCGGCTTGACCGTGGTGATGCGTTCGGCGTGGCGAAGGTCAGTGAAGGTGTTCATGCGGGGCTCCGGTTGGGCGTCACCGGGGGACCCCGGGCGCGACACGGGAATTTCTATCCGTTCGTTCAGTAAACTTGAATGAAGATATAGGAAAATCGACCCGTTGGTCAAGCATCGGCTCAGCATCAGTCAGGCGCGGCAAGCGGCGTCCGATTGCACACGGGCTGTTCAGTGCCTAGCCTGAGAGCCACACAAAACAATCACGTCCGGAGAACTGCCTTGGCCACTTCCGCCTCCTCCCGCGATCCCTTCGGCTTTGGCGAATTCACGGTTCGCCTTCTGGCTTCGCTTCTCATGGTGTTCGCCACCTGGAACCCCGGTGGCTGGTCTTTCGTCCATTGGATCAGCGGCGCGCCAAGCCTGGGTTCCGTGCATGCCTTCACCGGGGTGGTGCTTTTGATCGGCTGGGTCATCCTGCTGCGGGCAACGCTGAATTCCCTGGGGCTGCTGGGGCTCGCGCTGGGTGCGATGCTGCTCGCTGCAGGCGTATGGCTCCTGTTCGACCTCGGTGTGCTGCACCAGAGTTCGAGTTCATTGTTTGGCTGGATCGCTATCGTCTGCGTGGCTCTGTTGCTGGCACTGGGGCTCAGCTGGTCGCATCTGTGGCGCCGCCTGACTGGTCAGGTCGATACGGACGACTTCGACGGCAAATAGAGCGCACGTGCTGCCTCCGCTGCCGGCCACGCTGATCACACGGGGCGGGGCGTGCCGAATTTCTCGCGGAGGCGGACGTCGGTCGCGCCGAGGTTCTTCCTGACCTCGACGAGTTTGTCCAGAAACAGCTGCGCCATGGGAGCAAGAGTCCGCTCCCGGAGGTAGATCAGCCCGACCCGCAGTTGCAGCGGGGGACCCTGTACATCGAGCACGACCAGGCTGCCGCTCTCGAGTTGTGACTCCACAGAGTTGAGCTGCGCGGCAGCGACCACATCGCTCAGCATGGCGATACGAATCGCCGCTTCCACGCTTTTCACCTCGACCGACGGGTGGAAATTGCCCGTGTCGGGATCGACGCTCCCGGCGCGCGGGAATCCGGCGAAGAGCGTGGCCAGTCGGGGCGGCACCAGACAGCCGGCCAGCGGGAACCCGCACAGCGTCGAGAGCCCGATCCCGCGCTGGCTGGCCAGCGGATGCTCCCGACGGCACACGAAGTAAATCGCCTCGGGCTCGAGTTCGATCACCTCCAGCCGGGGATCTCCCGAGAAGGTGCTGATATCGGCGACAGCCACGTCTACCGACCGGTTGAGGACGTTCTCCACCGCGTCCCGCCAATCCCCACCCAGGATCTGGGAAGAAAATCCGCTCGCCTGTGCAAGACAGGCCGCGACGGCACGCGGCACGAGTTCGTGACCCGGGTATGCCCCCACCGATACGCGGATGCTGCCCGAGGCCAGTCCGGACACCAGCGCGGCCTCGCGTTCCAGATCACGGGCAGATTCGAGCACGCCCTCGGCCTTGCGCAACAGCACCTCCCCGGCGCGCGACACCTCTACACCGTTCGGCTGCCGATCGAACAGGCTGACGCCGAGGCTGCTCTCCAGCGTCTGGATGCTGCGGGTGAGCGCCGGCTGGGTGATGTGCATGTCGGCGGCGGCTTCACGAAAACTGCCGTGCCGGGCGAGCGCACTGGCGTGCTGGAGTTGTCGGAAAGTAATGCGCATGGTTCAAACGCTAACAGATGGCCCCCCTGGCACACCAGCAAAGTGGTCTGGCAAGCGCCGAGGCAGACGAGTCTGGCGGTGCCAGATCCGCTTGTTATGATCCCTGCACTCGTGGTTCCGGAACTGGTCGGCACTCCATGCGAATGTACTGGCGCTTACTGCTTGTCATGCAACTCATCATGCTCGCCGGCACGGTGTCAGCCGGCGAGATCCGCTTGCGCAACGGCGCCATTCTCCCGGGCGAACTCCAGCGCATCGAGGTGTCGCGGCTGATCTGGAATGCCGATCTGATCGGCCAACTCAGCATCGAGAAAAGCGATGTGTTGTTCCTGCGCAGCGATGCCGGCATCGCTCTCCATGATGCCGATGGCACTACGCGAACCGCGTGCCTGATGCAGATGGACACGGGCGCCGACGTGCAGGCCAACTGCACCGAGGGGTCTCTCAAACAACCACTCTCCACCCTGCGGCAGGCCGCAACAACCCGTGAGGGCACCGGCAAGATCACCGCCGCCCTGTCACTGCAACGCAATGCGAACGACACCGACGAACTGGATGTCGACGCACGGTCGACCTGGCGTCGTGGGCACTTGCGCCACGAACTGGAAGCGAGCCGGGACTACGACGAGCGCAACGGCATCACCACCGATGACGAGGCGGAACTGCTGTGGCAGGCCGATCGCCTGCTGGGCAACGACTGGTACGCCTTCTCGATGCTGCGCTACTACCGTGACCGGAATTCGTCGATCCAGGAGACCTCGGCACTCATCGTGGGAATGGGCCACGAATTCCGCCCCTTGCCGGACCTCGACCTTGCCCTGCAGGCGGGCGTCGGCGAGGTGGAGTTCAATCTCGACCAGTCCGGAAAAGAGCTCGAGAACGCCGGCTCCATCCGCTGGCGCAGCGACTGGCAGCTGCCCTGGCGCAGCATGGCGCTGTTCCATCAAGGGGAGTTCTCGTGGGTACTGGACGACGATGCGGTCAATCGCCTGGAGACCAAAAGCGGCCTGTCGTTGCCGTTGGTATCCGGGGTATTGGCGGAGTTGCGACTCGACTATCAGCGCTACGGAATCGACTTCGAGGGCCAGAACGACGATCTCGAATGGGTGTTCTCGCTCGGCTACCGGTGGTGAGGGCAATGGCCCGGGCGGCTGATGTAATGCCCCTGACCGGCATGTATGTCAGAAACGCATGGACTTTGCTCTTTTATCTCATTGGACGTTCCCGGACAGCTCATAAACACTCCGTGGCTGGCCGCTCACGACGCATCGCGACTTCGGCTCCCTGAAGCCAGTCCACAAGCACTCCCCGGCGAGTGTGCGGGGCAGCGACCACACACCCAAAAGGAGTCCCCGCGATGAAGAAACCGTTCCTCTCATTGGCATGTCTGACAGCTCTCGGCCTCTGGGGTGCTCCGGCGGCGCTGGCGCAGGATGCCTGGGACTTCCGCCTCACGCCTTATCTGTGGGCCATGGGCATCGACGGCGATATCCATATCCGCAACCGCGACTTCCAGGCCTCGTCAGACTTTGCCGACATCGTCGACAACATGGACATCGGCGGCTCGGCGATTTTCGAGGCCAGCAAGGGCAACTGGGTCAACTTTGCCCAACTCGATTACCTGTCGATCAGCTCCGGCGACATCGACCTGCGCAATTCCCCGGCCGACGCCGAACTGAAGTCCTCGAGCTTCCTTGGCTCCGTGGCCACCGGTTACCGCTTCCGGACCGGCGAGCGCTCCACCATCGACGTGATGGTGGGCGTGCGCCATGCCAGCCTCGAACCCGAGGTCAGCGTGCAGGGGCTTGGCAAGTTCGAGGGCAAATCCTCGGTGACCGACGCCATGGTGATGTTGCGCCCGCGCTTCGCGATCACCAAGAACTGGTACTTCAGCCCCACGATGTCGGTGGGCGCGGGAGACTCCGACCTGGTGTGGGAACTCTCGCCGCAGTTCTACCTGGATCGCTGCGGCATCGAATACCGCTTCGGTTACCGCAACCTGAACTACGACCTCAAGGAAGGCGGTCGCTCCATGGACATCACCATCAGCGGCCCCATGATCGGCGTCGGCTTCGCCTTCTGAGGTTCCCATGTCCGTGATCGCACGCACTGCGCAGCGATTCACGCTGCTTCTGTGCTGTGTCTGCCTGAGCGTTGCGGCATTCGGCGCTTCCGGCAGCACTGAACGCCCTCGTGTCGGTCTGGTGCTGGCGGGCGGAGGGGCCCGCGGCCTCGCCCACATCGGGGTGCTGCGCTACCTCGAGGAACACCACATCAGGATCGATGCGGTGGCG
>CAIXOY010000571.1 GCA_903921135.1 uncultured Gammaproteobacteria bacterium | reverse complement strand
TTGTGCCAGGCCCCCTCGAGGAGGGCGGTGCCGTCGGTACCGCGTTGCTCGATTTGGGCGTTGATTTCAGCTACGGCAGGACCGAAGGTTATTACTCGGATATCGACCCCAACTCCCCGAATTCAGACAGTTTCTACGCATTCTGCGGAGTAAATGCCTCGGGTGAGTGCGACCTTGGCACAGGCATTGACGGCCGCATCGTCCTGACGGGTACATCGATCGGTGGGGTCACCAGCTTCCTTGAACTCGAGGCCGGTTTCTTCGACGAGGGCACCAATCCTCTGCTGCAGGTCTTTGGCCGAGACGGGAATTTGCTGCACTCTGTGAGCGGCGTTCGGGGCACCTCGCCCACCGGACAGCAGCAGTACGCGCCTCTGTTGTTCACCGTTCTTCGCGAGGGCGCAGATATCGCGTTCTTTGATTTCGGCTTGTCAGACGGCGAGGACTTCCAGGGTTTTGGCGTCAACCGCATCACCCTCGAGACGCCCACCGCCGTACCCGTGCCGGGTACCTTGGGGCTGATGGGCTTGGGTCTGCTCGCCGTGGGGGCTATCCGGCGCCGCACGAAGGCCTGAACTCCCGGGCGCCTGCGTCCGCGGGCGTCGCCGCCTGACCCTGTTCAGCAGATCTTGCGGATGCTCACAGGGATGGCGCTTTGCCGGGCCTGTCCCGTAATCGGGTCGAAGTAACGCTCGTCGCTCACCAGCCGGTTCGTTGATGAACCTTGGCTCCGCACGTTCCCGGTGTCGCTGTCGGTGTCACCGAAGGCGTGCGCCATGGACACCACGCCCGGCTTGATGTCGTCTGCCGCCATCACCACGCCCACGATGGCGCCCGTGTCTGCCGAGAGTTCCACCAAGTCTTCGTTTTCCAGCCCCAGCGCGGCCATATCGTCCGGGTGCAGGTAGGCGTGGTTGGTGCTGCCCTTGTCGCGCAGATTCGGGAAATTGTGGCCGGTGGAGTTGAAGAACTGCCGGATACGGCGTGAGGCGAGGAGGTGGGTGGCGCCGTGTTCGCGGATATGGGCGGGGCGACCGTCGGCGTCCAGCGGCTCTGCCGCGAGTTCTGCGAGCTGTGCGGCGATGTCGGGCGGCAGCAGGCGGAAGCGGTTCTGGTTGTCGGGGCTGCGCGGGGCAACCGCCGTGCGCAGTTCCGGGTAGAGCTTGCCGCCGGTCGCTGCGGTGTCGATGCGTACCTGTTCCAGTGGCACGCGTGAGCCTTGGGTCAGCAGGGCAGTGAGGCTGTGCTTGTCGGGGCGGGTGTCCATGTTGAGCGGGTTGCGGTTGATCTCCAGGGGACCGTCGAGCCGCTTGGCGAGTTCCCAGTAGAGCTCCCACTCCTCGAGCATGTCGGGCCCCGGCTCCAGCACGCGCTCGGTGTAGTGGGCATAGGCCTCTTCGAAGTAGAGCTCGCCGAGCAGCGTGGCATCCGCGCGCTCGAGTTGCAGCACGGGCGGGATGATGTAGTGCGCGCGTTTGGCGGTGGCCGACATCCACGGGTCCACGGCGACGAGGAGTTCGAGATCCTCGAGCGCGGAGGCCATCTTCAGCTGGTTCGGGAAGGCGACCATCGGATTGCCGCCCAGCACGAACAGCGCGCGTATGCGGCCCTCGCCGGGCGTGAGGATTTCGTCGGCCATCACGTTGCAGGGGAACTCGTCACCCAGTTGGCCGAGCCCGCGTACGCGCGACTGCAGCATCTGCTCACCCCAGGGCTCCGGCGGGAAGAACACTTCGGCGCGCTGCGTCTGTGGTGGGCTCAGCGGCGGGGCCGTGCGGGGCGTTTCGCCCTCGCGGTAGTAGCGCCCGCAGACGGTGTTCAGCGCGAGCACCAGCCACTCGCCCAACCAGCCGCGCGGTGACATCTCGGGGCCGGTACCGGTCACGGCGGCACCTTTGCTGCCTTGGGCGAACAGCCTTGCGGCTGCCACGATCTGCTCGGCGGGAACGCCGGCGCGCCGGGCGCAGTACTCGGACGTGAAGGGTTCCAGCGCGGCGCGGAAGGCGGCGAGGTGATCGACGTAGTCTGTGCAGAAGGACGCGTCGTGCAGGTTTTCGTCGATGATGACCCGCAGCATGCCCGCGAGGATCACCGGGTCTTCGCCCGGATAGGGCTGCAGGTGCAGCGCGGCGCGATTGGCCACTTCGGTGCGGCGCGGGTCGATCACCAGCAATTGCAGCCCGTTGTTGATCGCGTCCTGCAGGCGCCGCCACGGGTTGTACACCGGCAGCCCGCTCTTGGCGGCGTACTGCGAGACCAGCGGGTTGTTGCCGATGAACAGCGCCACGTCGGCATCGCTGAAGGTGTGCATGCCACCGCTCCAGATGCCGAAGCGGAAGGGCACGAAGGCCTTGGCGGGTTGGTCGAGCGACATGGGCGAATAAAGCGAGGGCGAGCCGATCGCGCGGTGGAAGGCTTTTGATACCGCAAGCGTCGGGAAATTCGAGTAGGCCCAGGAGCCGTTGTAGGTCGCGATGGCGCGCCCGCCGTCACGGGCGATCAGCGCGCCCACGGTGGCGGCGATTTCGTCGAGCGCCTGCGAAAGGGGGATCTGCTCGAAGCCGTTTTCCGTGCGCTTCAACGCGTGCCGGATGCGCTCCGGGTGCGTGTGCATGGTGATCAGTTCGCGACCGCGCAGGCAGGTGAAGCCGCCGGTGAGCGGGTTGGAGGGGTCGCCGCGCAGCGCCACCGGCTGCCCCTCCTGCACATCCACCTCGATGCCGCAGCAGCCTAGGCAGAAGCGGCAGTAGGTTTTGTGGGTGGTGGTGTGGGTCATTCCCGTGCTCGCTCCTGATGTTTCGGCGGCCAGTGCCGAGGGAAAGGCGCTCCTGTGCCCCAAGGTGGGACCGCACCATGCGCGACAACAGCCCCGGATCAAAACAGTCGGGGGCATGGCCCCCTCCCACACGGGATGGGGACATGCCCCCCTCCCACAGGGTAGGAGCGG
>CAIXOY010000570.1 GCA_903921135.1 uncultured Gammaproteobacteria bacterium | reverse complement strand
GGGAGGGGGCCATGCCCCCGACTGCCGCTCACAGCGGCTGCTGTGGGAGGGGGCCATGCCCCCGACATCGCTCCCCTTGTGGCCACTGCCCTGCCGGCGCGATCATCCGACCTTCGCCGATACAAGAGCCCCTCCCTTGAGCAACGCTCCCGAACAGCACGAGCACATCGCCGCGCACGACGCGCACTACCGCGCCGAGCCGGACCTCATCGACAAGGGACTGCAGCACGATTCGATGGGCCTGGTCGGCAGCATCGCCATGGCGGTGTCCTGCGTGGCGCCCGTCTACGCGCTCACCGCAGCACTGGGGCCCACGGTGCGCGAGGTGGGCGTGCAACTGCCCGCGGTGTTCCTCGCAGGCTTCATCCCGATGCTCCTCACCGCCTTCGCCTACCGTTCACTGAACCGCGTGGCACCGGATGCCGGCACCTCCTTCACCTGGACGGTGAAGGCCTTCGGCCCCTGGGTGGGCTGGATGTGCGGCTGGGGGCTCATCGTGGCGAACGTGATCGTGCTCTCGAACACCGCCGGCGTGGCCGCCACCTATTTCTACCTGTTCCTCTCGGAGCTCTTCGGTAACCCGGGGATTGCCGACTTCGGCGATCAGAAACTCGTGAACGTCGCCACCACCACCGTCTTCGTGGCGCTGGCTACCTGGGTGTCGTGGAAAGGCATGTCCACCGCCAAGCGCATCACCTACGCGCTGGTAGGCTTCCAGATGGTGGTGCTGTTCCTGTTCTGCGCGCTTGCGCTCGCCAAGGCCGGCAGCGGCACCGTGCCCACCGCCATCGCCTTCGACTGGAACTGGCTGAACCCCTTCGCGATTCCCTCGGCAGCAGCGCTCGCTGCAGGGCTCTCGCTCTCGATTTTCATCTACTGGGGCTGGGACGTGAGCCTCGCTGCCAACGAGGAGACGAGCGGCAGCGATCGCACGCCCGCCGTGGCGGCTATCGCCTCGATCATCTCGCTCGCCGCCACCTATCTGCTGGTGGCGGTGGCCACGCAAAGCTACGCGGGCGTGGGGGAGACCGGCATCGGCTTGCGCAGCGACGCCACGCAGGACAACGTCTTCGCGGCACTTGCTGGACCCATCATGGGCGATGGGCTGGCGATCCTGCTCTTCGGCGCGGTGCTGGCGAGCGCGGCCTCGAGCCTGCAGACCACGTTCATCCCCGCCGCGCGCACCCTGCTCGCGATGGGCGTTTATCGCGCGATGCCCGCGTTCTTCGCCGACATCCACCCCGCACACAAGGTGCCAGGCAATGCCACGTTGACGGCCGGCGTACTGACGGCGGGCTTCTACGGCGTGATGACGGTGCTGAGCGAGAACGTGCTCGGTGACACGGTGGAATCGCTGGGCTTGATGATCTGTTTCTACTACGGCCTCACGGCCTTTGCCTGCGTGTGGTACTTCCGCCACGAGTACCGGCTGGGGCTCGCACCGCTGATCACCAAAGGTCTGATGCCGCTACTCGGTGGCGGGATGCTGGCCGCGATGTTCCTGCAACTGAGCGCGAGCAGCTTCGACCCGGCCTACGGCAGCGGCGGCTCGATCATGGGCGTGGGTACGGTCTTCGCGATCGGCGTGGGCATCCTCGTGCTGGGCGGGGCCTTCATGTTCGCGTGTTATCTGCGTGACCCCGCGTTTTTCCGCGGCCAGACACTGCGGCAGGACACGCCGGCGCTGGTGGTGGAGGAGCCGGTGGGTTGAGGGCGCGTCAGGCAGCGATCACCACCCCACCCGTGAGATCCGCTCCGCCAGTTCCAGATCCCGCTCCGCCTCCTGCACGTGCAGGTTCTCGACCAGACGCCCGTCGACCACCACCACGGCCTTGCCCGCCGCGCTCGCCTGCTGCCAGGCGTCGATGATCTTGCGGGCGCGGGCGAGCGACTCGGGTGAAGGCGCAAAAGCGGCGTTCGCTGCGGCGAGTTGCTTGGGGTGGATGAGCGTCTTGCCGTCGAAACCCAGATCCCGCCCCTGCTCGCAGTGACGTGCGAGGCCCGCCTCGTCGTCGAGATCGAGATGCACGCCGTCCAGGATCTCTAGACCGTGCGCGCGCGCCGCCTGCCCGCAAAGACACCAGGTGGTGAGACAGCCCGCGCGATCCGGCGTGTGACGGATGCGGCACTCACGGGCGAGGTCCGAGGTGCCCATCAGGATGCCGCGCAAGCGCCGGTGCGCGCCCGCCACGGCGTCGATGTCGAGGATGCAGCGCGCGGTCTCGGCCATGATCCAGAGCGCAGGCTCACCGGGTGCTCCCGCCTCGTCCAGCAGGCGAGCCGCGGCCTGTACGTCTGCGGCGCTGTTCACCTTCGAGAGCACCAGCCCGTCGGCACCGGCCCGGGCAAGCGCACGCAGATCATCTGCGCCCCAAGGCGTGTCCAGCGCGTTGCAGCGCACCAGCAGCTCGCGCTCGCCGTAGCCGCCGGCGGCAATCGCCGCGATCACTTGCGCGCGGGCCTCTTCCTTGCGCTCGGGGGCGACGGCGTCCTCGAGGTCGAGGATCAGCACGTCGGCAGGCAGATCGCGGGCTTTCTCGAGCGCACGCGGGTTCGAACCCGGCATGTACAGCGCCGAGCGGCGGGGACGGATGCTCATGGGAACTCCTACTTCAGGCGGAACACACTCAGCGAATCAAGCACCGTAGAGCACTGTCCGCGCAAGGCTTGCGCGGCGGAAGAAAGCTCCTCGACCATCGCGGCGTTCTGCTGCGTGAGGCGGTCGATCTGGTCGATGGCCTCGTTCACCTGCGCGATGCCGCTCATCTCCTCGTCGACAACGGTGAGGATCGAGGACACGAGTTCGTTGTTCTGCGCGATGGAGCTGCGCACCCGCTCCATGGCATCGCCCGCTTCGGCGGCGCGACGGGTGCCAGCCTCGATGCTGGTGGTGGCGGCACGCACCATGTCGCGGATCTCGTTGGAGGCCTCGGCGGTGCGGCTGGCGAGCGAACGCACCTCGCTCGCGACGACTGCAAAGCCGCGACCGGACTCGCCCGCGCGGGCCGCTTCCACCGCCGCGTTCAGCGCCAGCAGATTGGTCTGGAAGGTGATCTGGTTGATGAGGTCGACCATGCCGGAGATCTGCCCGGAGGACTCCGCGATCAGATCCATGGCCTGACCCATCGCGCCCACGCTGCTGGTGCCGGTCTCGACGCTGCCAAGCACCGTGCGGCTGTTGTGCGCGCAGCGCTCGACAGTCTCGGCGCTGTTGCGCGCGGAGCTGGCGAGCTGGTGCATGGCGGCGGCGGTCTGCTCGAGGTTGCTCGCGGTGTTCTCGGTGCGGTTGGAGAGATCCCGGTTGCCGCGCGCGATTTCCTCGGAGGCGCTCAGCATGGCATCGACTTCGGTGCGGGCGTCCGACACCACGGCATACAGGTTCACGCCCACCTGGTTCAGCGCGCGCATCAGCTGCCCTTCAAGGTTGTTGCGCTCGGCGAGCACGCGTTGGCGAAGATCGCCCGCAGCAAGACGGTTGGCGAGCCCGATGGCGCGCAGCAGCGGCGCGCGCTCGCGGCGGCGTGCCAGCAAGGCGAGCAGCGTTGCGGCTACCGCGCCCGATACAAGTGCCGCTCTGTTGCCCAACGTGCCAGCCAGCGCCAAAGGCATGGTGGCGAGCAGCACGTACCACAACACACGCTGGTGTTCGACGCAGGCCTGCCAGAGGCGCTGCACGCTGCGTTTCCAGCCCACCGGGTAGAGGAAGCCGCCTTCCAGACGAACGGGGATGCTGCCGGCCTTCTCGGCCTTTCGAAGTGCCGCATACAGCGGCTCGGTGACCGCCACCTCTTCGCGCGAGGGAATGGTGCGCACCGAGAGATAACCCGTGACGCGCTCCCCATCGAGAATGGGCGTGACGTTGGCGCGCACCCAGTAGTGGTCGCCGTTCTTGCGGCGGTTCATGACCAGAGCAGTCCAGGGCTTGCCAGCCTCGATGGTGTCCCACAGATCGCGGAAGCCTTCGGCGGGCATCTCGGGGTGACGGATCATGTTGTGCGGCTGCCCGAGGAGCTCCTCTGGGCTGTAGCCGCTCACCTCGACGAAGGCGCGGTTGCAGTGGGTGATGCGGCTCTTCAGGTCAGTGGCGGAGACCAGAATGGTGTCTTGCGGCACGACGTG
>CAIXOY010000569.1 GCA_903921135.1 uncultured Gammaproteobacteria bacterium | reverse complement strand
GCATCCAGCAGCGCGACATCGAGTTGCAACAGGGGCTCGCCACCGGTGAACACGACGAGCGGACGAGCGCCCGACACGCCCGCAGGCCAGCATCCGGCAATGCGCGCAGCCAGCTGGGAAGCCTCGCGGAAACGCCCACCACCGGGGCCGTCGGTACCGACGAAATCGGTATCGCAGAAGCGGCAGACGGCACGCTCACGGTGTTTCTCGCGGCCGCTCCACAGGTTGCACCCGGCGAAGCGGCAGAACACCGCGGCACGGCCGCTGTTCGCGCCCTCGCCCTGCAGCGTGAAGAAGATCTCCTTGACGGCGTAGCTCATGGCATCAGCCCCGGCAGCGCAGGACCGCGCTCGCCCCACCAGAGCATCGCGCCGGTGGACGGGGTGTCGTAGAGATCGATGCGCTCGAGCGCGGGGAGATGAACCGCACAGGCCTCACGCATCCACTCGAGAAGCGAGGCCGGTGTGGGCTCCGCCACCGTGCTGCCGTCCAGCCGGTGATGGTCAAGCGCGGCGTGCACCGGCGTGAAGGCTGCGCGCACATCGCCGAAATCGATGGTCCAGCCCAGCACCTCGTCCAGCGCCGCGGCAAGGTGCAGGCGACAGACATAACTGTGCCCATGAAGGCAGGCAGCGAGCCCTGGCGACGGTGGAACGCAGACCGCGCTCTCGAAGCGGCTTTCCTTCCAGATGCGCCAGACACTGCCGTCGTAGTGGCAACCGGCGGTGGCGGTTTCGTGCACCGAGACCCAGGAGAGTTCCGGCAATCGCGGCGCCAGCATCTCCCACACCCAGCGGGCGAGCATCTCGCTGGTCGGGTTTTCCAGCCCCGGCACATCGTTCAGGCAGCGGTGGTGAAGTTGCGCCTGCAACGGCGCCCAAAGCGCGGCGAGGGCCTCGTAATCCATGCCGATGTCGCGCGCACCCAGATCCTGATCCACGTGCAGGATCACCTCGAATCCGTGCCCGTGCATGCGGCCGCAGGGGTGGCCTGCCGGCACCCGCGGCAGACGGTGCGCGGCCTCGAAACGGAAGCGCCGCCAGAGATGCGCGCGTCCGGCTGCGTCGAGGTCGACGCCCGTATCACGTGTGCTCTGCACACCCACCGATTCGGGTGCCAGCGGCGCCAGCGCAGCTGCGATCCAGCGAACGATATTTTCGTCGGTGGGCGAGGCGATCACATCGTTCAGCAGGCGGTAATCGAGCGGTCCTACGGCGGCAGCAAGGCGCTCTGCCAGCACGGATCCCTCACTACCCGGCGCCACGCGGGCACGCGCCAGGAAACTGTGTCCGTGCAGTCGGCGCGCAGGATGCCCATCGGGCAGCGCGAGCACCTGCACGGCGGCCTCGAAGGGCGAGGCTGCCAGATGAAGCAGCCCTGTCTTCACGGCGTGCCCGCGCCGAAGCGCTGCAGCAAGGGATCCGGCACACCGGCCTGTGCAAATCCCCTTGCGCGCAACTGGCAGGAATCGCAGGTGCCGCAAGGACGCCCTTCGGGGTCCGGGTCGTAGCAACTGCTGGTGGCGGCGTAATCGACACCAAGCGCCAGCCCTTGCCCGATGATGTCGGCTTTGGAGAGCGCAAGGAGCGGCGTCCTTATCTTCACGCCCTGCCCCGTCTCCACGCCGACGCGCGTGGCAAGCCGCGCCGTGTGCTCGAAAGAGGCGATGAACTCGGGCCGGCAATCCGGATAGCCGGAGTAATCGAGCGCATTCACGCCGATCCAGATTTCCGGCGCCTCGAGCACCTCGGCCCAGGCAAGCGCGAAAGACAGGAAAATCGTGTTGCGGGCGGGCACGTAGGTGACGGGAATCCCTGCGCGGTCCGGATCCGCACCGCGGGGGACGTCGATATCATCCGTGAGGGCCGAGCCACCGAAGGCGCGCAGATCGATGTCGAGCACCGCGTGCCGGCGCACGCCCTGCGAAGCCGCGATGCGCGCCGCGCAATCGAGCTCCACCGCGTGACGCTGGCCATAGCGGAACGAGAGCGCGTGCAGTTCCCTGCCTTCGGCCCGCGCGATCGCCAGCACGGTGGCTGAATCCAGCCCGCCGCTCAGCAATACCACCGCCCTGCGTTCGCCTGCCATCGCCTGCCTCCGGAATGTGCAGGGCATTGTAGTCGCGCGCACCCGCTGACCGCACCGCAAGGCACGCAGCCATATGGCGATCCTTGCAGCGCTTGACTACAGTAGGCCGCCGCCATCCTCCCGGGAGTCACCGTGCGAAGACTTCTCCCTGCCCTGCTCATGCTGGGTTGCCTGCAAGCACAGGCAGGATTCGACACGGGCAATCGCCTTTTTGAAGATTGCCGCGCAAGCAATTACTTCAATCGCGGTTACTGCGGCGGCTATGTCACCGGAATTGTCGACACGATCGAAGCGCTGCAGGCGCGCGGCGTGTTGCCCGCCGATGCGCTCTGCGTCCCCGGGGAATCCACCAAGGGCCAGCTGGCCGACGTGGTGATCAAGTACCTCGAACAGAACCCGGAACGCCGCCACCTCGAGGCGGGCAGTCTGGTTCCCGAAGCGCTGAACCGCGCGTTTCCGTGCAAGCCCTGAGCACGGAACGCGCCATGGAGCCACGGAGCCAAGCGGCAGAGAAAGGAGAGACGCAGGGGTTCAGTGACCCCCTGCACCGGGAACTCCACGAGCGGATCGAGGAGCTGCGCACGTACCATGAAGACGACTTCGGCCGTTTCCACGCGCTCGACTGGATGCTGATCGTTCTTGGCTGCGTGCTGCTCCCGCTGACTCTCTACCTCTGGTTCCGGCCGTGAGCAACACCGAAAACCACGCCCAGTTCGGCCGCATGCCCCTGCGCATCGGGGAGCGTGAATACGGCAACCTGAGTGCACACAGCACCTGCTTCGCCTACGCCATCGCCACCTGGTGTTTTCTGGTCGGCAGCTACTCCGCAGATCTCTTGCCCGCCATACCCGGCACCATCTGCCTCATCGCAGGCAACCTGATCGGCGTCTTCCTCACCACGATGCCGCTGTCGCTGGGCTGCCAGCGTTACGGCATCGAGCAGATGGATTTCTGCAAGAGCGCCTTCGGGCACCGCGGCGCGCAAGTGCTGATGGTGTTCTATCTGATGAACATGTTTGGCTGGTCCGGGCTGTTGCTGGTGATGTTCGGGAACGGCTTCCTGAACATCGGCCGCGCCTTCGACATCGATGGCGGGGAGTGGCTGGTGCGCGGTGGCGTTGTCCTCGGCATCTGGATTTCCTACCTCGTCGTGTCGCGCGGCGTGGAGCGCCTCGGCGTCGTGAACAACATCGTCACGCCGGCGCTGGGACTGGTGGTGGGGTACATGCTCTGGATGCTGCTCACGGCGCACGGCGTCGACGCGGTGATCGCCGCGCCCCCGCTCGCGCCCCGCGAAGACAACCTGCTGAACTACGCGCTGGTGCTGGAGCTCGGTATCGCCAACGGTTTCTCGTGGTGGGGCGGCATAGGCTTCATCGCACGCAATTCGAAAACGCGCCGCGCCGCAACCTATCCGCAGTTGTTCCAGTTGGGGCTGTCTTCCGGCGTGGTCTCGTCCATTGCGCTCTATTCAGCGCTGGTGGTGGGCTCCGACGATCCCACCGAGTGGATGGTCCCGCTGGGCGGCGTTGTGATGGGGGTGGTGGCGCTCACCTTCGTGGCGCTCGCCAACATCACCTCGGTGGCG
>CAIXOY010000568.1 GCA_903921135.1 uncultured Gammaproteobacteria bacterium | reverse complement strand
ACGGCGGCGAGCGCGGCAGCGACAGCGTTGGTGCTGATGAAAATGGCCGTGCTGCTTTCAGTGAGCAGCCGCGCCAGCGTGGCCGCTTCGAGCGGCAGGGGGAGGATATCCAGCAGGGGGCACTCCAGCGCCTCGCCGCCGGCGGCACGTATCGCGGATGCGAGCGCGGCGCCCTGCCCTGCGGGCCGTGTTACCAGCGCGACGATGCCGCGCAGCTCATGCCCCATCGCGTCCTTCCGCCTCGAGCAGCGCGCGCAGGATCTCGCCTGCACCCGCGGCCAGCAGTTCGGACGCCACCGATTCGCCCAAGCGCTCGGGCGCGCTGCGCGGGCCGCTGCCCTCGGCGCGCAACACGCGGCTGCCGTCGACGGTGCCGACCAGCGCGCGCAACTGCAGCGTGTCGCCCTCGAGCACCGCGTGTGCCGCGATCGGCACCTGGCAGCCGCCCTGCAGGGCGCGGTTCAGGGCGCGCTCGGCCAGCACGCAGCTCGCGGTGTCGGCGTGATGAAGGCCCGCCAGTATGTCGCGCAGCTCCTCGTCGCCGTCACGGGCCTCGATGCCGATCGCACCCTGGCCCACGGCCGGCAGCAACATGCCCGGGCCTATCGCCTCGGCGATGCGCTCGGACATCTCGAGGCGGCGCAGCCCCGCCGCGGCGAGGATGATCGCGTCGTAGTCGCCGGCATCGAGCCGCGCGAGCCGGGTGTTCACGTTGCCGCGCAGGTCGAGCAGCTCCAGGTCCGGGCGCAGCGCTTTCAATTGGCACTGGCGCCGCAGGCTCGAGGTGCCCACGCGCGCGCCCTGCGGCAGCGCTGCCAGCGTGCCGACGCTGTTGGAGACGAAGGCATCGCGCGGGTCCTCGCGCGTGAGGATGGCGGTGATGGAGAGCCCGGGCGGCAGCTCCATGGGCACGTCCTTGATGGAGTGCACGGCGAGATCCGCCCGCCCCTCGAGCATCGCGGCCTCGAGTTCCTTCACGAACAGGCCCTTGCCGCCGATCTTGGCGAGCGGCACATCGAGGATGCGGTCTCCCTGCGTGACCATGGGCAGGAGTTCGACGCGGGCGCCTGCGGCCTCCATGCGTGCAGCGACGTGCTCGGCCTGCCACAGCGCAAGCTGGCTGCGGCGGGTGGCGATGCGATAGGTGCGTGTGCTCATGTGTTGTTCTGCCGTCGATCGCGGAAGGCCGCATGATACGACCGGCGGCGCGGCGCGGGCACCCTCAAGGATGCACTCAGAGATCCGCGAGAGCGGCCCGCACGTCTGCAAGGTGACGACGGCTCACCACGGGGCGGGCGTCCACGCCGTCCATTTCGAGCACCCATTCGCCACCGGCGTCGCGGTGCAGCCCGCGCACCCAGGCAGGCGCCACGAGCGCGTTGCGGTGCACGCGCAGGAAGCGCGCGCCGAATTCCTCCTCGAGTTCGCGCAGGCTCTCGTCCAGCAGCAGGCTGCCACCCGGGTGGATCGCGCTCACGTATTTCTGGTCGGCGAGCAGCACCCGCACCTCACTCACCTCGAGCAGGCGCGTACCGCTCGCGCTGCGGCTCGACAGGCAGCGCCGCTCCTGACGCGTGGCGTGTGCCAGCGCCTGCAGTTGATAGCGCGTGGTGGCGGCAGCAGCAGCGAGGGTCGAGGCGAGTTTTTCCTGCTGAACGGGTTTCAGCAGATAGCCCACGGCGCGGCTTTCGAAGGCCGCAATCGCGTACTCGTCATAGGCGGTGCAAAACACGATCGCCGGCGGATGCTCGGCCTGGCCCATGTGGCGCGCGGCCTCGATGCCGTCCATGCCGGGCATGCGGATATCGAGCAGCACTACCTCGGGCTCGAAGAGGCGGTTCTGTTCCAGCGCCTCCATGCCGTCGGCTGCCTCGCGGATCTCGTCGTGCGGATCGCGCGCGCGGAGCAGCCGGCAGAGCCGCTGTCGGGCGAGCGGCTCGTCGTCGACCACCAGTATCTTCATGCAGGCGCCTGCGCCGGAACGCTGAGCACGGCCTTGTACACGGCGCCATCAGGCGCGGCAGAGAGCTCCGCTGCGTCGCCGTAGATGGCGGCCAGGCGTGAGCGGATGTTGGCGAGCGCCATGCCGCTGCCGGTAGTGGCAGCCCCCGGCGGTGGCAGCGGGTTGCTTACCTCGATGCGCAAGCGCCCACCCGCAGCTGACACCGCCAACCGTACGACGCCGCCCTGCTGTGCGGGTTGTATGCCGTGATAGACCGCGTTTTCCAGCAGCGGTTGCACGCAGAGCGGCGGCAGCGCAGCACCTGCCGGCAGCGGCTCCACGCGCGATTCGAAGCGAAGGCGTTTGCCCAGACGCCAGCCCTCGAGCCGCATGTAGCGCTCGCAGAGATCGAGCTCTTCGGCCACCGGCGCCGT
>CAIXOY010000567.1 GCA_903921135.1 uncultured Gammaproteobacteria bacterium | reverse complement strand
CGTCGCGCTTGAGCTCCATGGCGCGCCGGCCGGTGCCACGCTTCACCGCTTCCTTCAGAATGCTGTCGATCATGTAGGCTGACCGCGGGTCCATCACGCGCGGTGCGAGCTCTCCGGTACTCACGCTGTCCGAAGGCGCGGGCGCAGCGACGGCTCCCTCGCCCTGGGCCACCAGATCTTCCAGTGACGTCGGCTCCGCTGCCGCCGCCTGAGCCATGCCGGTGCACTCCGGGCAGGCCCGCAGGGGCGCAGGCTGGGCGATTACCTCTCCGCTTACGCGTTTGATTTCCCGGATCAGGTGCGACTCGACCCGGTAACCGCCGTTTGCGAGTGCCGCATAGGCCGATGCCACCTGCAACGGCGTCGTCACCAGAGTGCCCAACGCCAGAGAGAGGTTAGGAGGGATGCTTTCGCGTTTGAAGCCCAGCGCCGCGAGATAGTCGACGGCGACGGGAATGCCCAACTGTTGGAGCAGCCGGATCGAGACCAGGTTCCGTGAGTTCACCAGAGCATTTCGCAGGCTGGTGGGGCCGTAGAACTTTCCGCTGTCGTTTTCGGGCCGCCAGACTTTCTCGAGCCCGGGATCCTGGAACACCACCGGCGCGTCGTTGATCATCGATGCGGGGGTAAATCCGTGCTCCATGGCCGCGGCATAGATGAACGGTTTGATGTTCGAACCCGGTTGCCGGAGCGCCTGCGCCGCACGGTTGAATTTGCTTTGCCTGAAATCGAGTCCGCCCACGAGGGCGAGGATCGCGCCGTCCCGGCCGTCCAGCGAGACCATTGCCCCCTGCACCGCGGGCACTTGTGCCAGACGATGGCTGCCATCTTCCCGCGTCAGCAGGCGCGCCACATCGCCACGGCGAAGTACCTCTGAGGCCGACTTCGGGGCGGTGCCACGGTAGTCAGCGCTGATGTAGGGGCGTGCAGAGGACAGGCCCTGCTCCCAGGCCAGCATCAGCGTGCTCCCATCCGCGCGCTGCAATTCGGCGGATTTCTCCTGCACGGCCGTGACGACGACGGCTTCCAGGCCGGCAACGCGCTTGATCCCGGCCAGTTGCGCAGGCCATGCGGAGGACGGCTCTTCGAGGTGACGCTCTGCGCCGCGCCAGCCGTGGCGCTGGTCATAGGCCAGCAGCCCCGAAACCATTGCAGCCTGAGCCTGCTGCTGCATCCGCCCGTCGATAGTGGTGCGGACCACGAACCCGCCCGTGTAGGCCTCGACGCCGAAGCGGCGGATCATCTCGGCACGCACCATCTCGGCGGCGTAGTCGGCATCGAGTTCGATGTGCGATCCGTGGTAGCTCGCGGTCAGTGGCTCGGCCAGCGCCTGTTGGTACTCGTCCTCGCCGATGTAATCGAGGTCCAGCATCCGGCCGAGGATCCAGTCGCGCCGTTCGCGGGCTCGCTCGGGATTGTCCAGCGGGTTGCCCGTCGAGGGGGCCTTTGGCAGGCCCGCGATCATTGCCGACTCCGAGAGGCTCAGCTCCGCGATCGGGCGCCCGTAATAGACCTGCGCGGCCGCCTCCACCCCGTAGGCGCGGTAGCCGAGGAAGATCTTGTTCAGGTAGAGCTCGAGGATCTGGTGCTTGTCGAGTTCCCGTTCGATGCGCAGCGCGAGGAGGATCTCGGTGAACTTGCGCATGAACGACTGTTCGCGGGTCAGGAAGTAGTTCCTGGCCACCTGCATCGTGATGGTGCTGCCGCCCGACTGGATGCTGTGGGTGGTGGCAAGTTCCCACGCAGCCCGCACCAGGCCCGGTATGTCGATGCCGCCATGAACGAGGAAACGGTCATCCTCCGCCGCGAGGAAGGCCTTGACCATGCGGTCGGGGACTTGCTCGAAACGGACCGGCGTGCGCCGCATCTCGCCGAACTCCCCCATCAGGAGGCCGTCGCTGCTGTAGACGCGCAGGGGTTCCTGGTCCCGTACGTCCCGCAGTACCTCTACGGACGGGAGCCGGGGCGACAGATACAGGTAGGTGCCCGTCATCGCCATCAGTCCGAGGGCCATGATCGGGAAAGCAGCGACGGCCAGACGGCGGAGGAGCACTACACTTGGACGCATACCGGCCGATAAGAGGAAAGGTTTCACAAAGTGGATGGCATCACAAAGTTTTTCCGACCGCCACAAAGTTTTGGACTACTCTTACCAGTGGATCGCCATCTGCAGTTGCGGTGTGGGGTCGCAAGACCACGGACTCACCAGGAAATACAACGTGTTAGGGCTCTTCAAGCGCAAGACTCCTCCGGTTCTGGGTGTCGACATAAGTTCGACCTCCGTGAAACTCCTCGAATTGAGTCGCAGCGGTGACCGGTTCACTGTTGAGAGCTACGGCGTGCAGCCCATGCCGCCGAACTCCGTGGTCGAAAAGAACATCGCCGATGTCGACGCAGTCGCCCGCACGATGGTCGACGTCGTCTCGCGCTCCAAGACCAAGCTCAAAGACGTCGCTGTCGCGGTGGCCGGTTCCGCGGTCATTACCAAGATCATCGATATGGCGGGGGGCCTTAGCGATGACGCCCTCGAGGCCCAGATCAATGTCGAGGCAGACCAGTACATCCCTTATCCGCTGGATGAAGTCGCCATAGATTTCGAGGTTCAGGGCCCCTCCGACCGAGGCCCTGACCAGGTAGAGGTGCTTCTGGCCGCCTGCCGCAGGGAGAACGTCGACTCCCGTGTCGAGGTCCTTGAGGCTGCCAGCCTCGTGCCGCGCATCGTGGACGTCGAGGTGTACGCGATGGAGCGTGCCTTCGGCCTCATCCTCCCGCAGTTGTCGCTCGATGATGAGTACACGGTTGCCATCGTCGACATCGGCTCGACCATGACCACCCTCAGCGTTCTGGCCGGTGGCAACACCATCTATACACGCGAACAGCTCTTCGGCGGGCGCCAGCTCACCGAGGAAATCCAGCGCCGCTACGGGCTCAGCGTCCAGGAAGCGGGCCTGGCCAAGAAAGAAGGGGGGCTCCCCGAGGATTACGAGCAGGAAGTGCTGCAGCCCTTCCGCGACGCCGTGATCCAGCAAGTTACCCGATCCCTGCAGTTCTTCTTCTCTTCCACTCAATACAACGATGTGGACCATGTGGTGCTTGCCGGGGGGGTCGCATCCCTTGCCGGCCTGGCCGAAGCGGTCGAGGAAAGACTCGGCACGCCTACCATCGTGGCAAATCCCTTCAAGGACATGGGGGTTTCCTCGCGGGTGAATGCGCAGGCGCTCGCCAATGACGCGCCCGCGCTGATGATCGCCTGCGGCCTCGCCATGAGGAGCTTCGACTGATGGCAAACATCAACCTACTTCCCTGGCGGGAGCAGCGCAGGGAACAGCTGCGCAAGGAATTCCTCGCCGTGCTCGGGGCCGTGGTCGTCGCCGCGCTCGTGGTGGTGGCGGTCGCGCACGTGGTGATCTCGGGGCAGATCGACGGTCAGAACCAGCGCAACGACTACCTGCGCGGCGAAATCTCCAAGCTCGATCGTCAGGTCGCCGAGATCAAGGATCTCCAGACCCGCCGCAACCAGCTCATCGACCGCATGAAGGTCATCCAGGACCTCCAGGGCACGCGACCGGTGATCGTCCGCATTTTCGACGAGATCGTGCGGACCCTGCCCGAGGGGGTCTATTACCGGGGCATCCAGCGCTCTGGCACCGTCATCACCATCCAGGGCACGGCAGAGTCCAACAACCGCGTCTCCAGCCTGATGCGCAAACTCGACGCCTCGGAATGGTTTGCGGATCCGGTTCTGAAAAGCGTCAAGGCCAATCCGCTGTTCGGCGAACAGGGCAATGACTTCGATATGACGGTGAACGTCACGATGCCCGGAAAGACCGAAGACACGGGCGAGGGGGAATGACCCATGGCACTCGCTGACTTGAGCAAATCCCTGCAGGAGATCCAGCTCTCCGATCTCACGCTCGAGAACATCGGCTCCTGGCCCATGCCGGTCAAGGCCGGCGCATGGGTGCTTGCCTTCGCGGCTGCCTGTTTCCTCGGGTACAACCAGCACCTGAAGGACATGCAGGCCGAACTCGACCAGGTGAGGACCTCCGAAACCGAGTTGCGCACGCAGTTCGAGGCAAAGGCCTTCCAGGTCGCCAACCTCGACGCCTTGCGCGCCCAGCTCAAAGAAATGGAAGAGCAGTTCGGCGCTCTCCTCAGCCAGTTGCCGAAGGACACCGAAGTGCCCGGGCTGCTGGAAGACATCACTGAAAAGGGCGTCGATTCCGGGCTCAAATTCTCGAGCATCGCGCTCCAGGGCGAGCAGACGGCCGAGTTCTACGTGGAACTCCCGATCGACATCAACCTGACCGGGACCTACCACGACCTCGGCGCCTTCGCGAGCGGCGTTGCCGGCCTGCCCCGTATCGTCACCCTGCACGACTTCAGGATCGCCCCCGGCGGCAGTTCGGGAGAGTTGTCGATGCAGATCACCGCGAAGACCTACCGCTACAAGGGCGAGGAGTGATGGGCATGAAGCGCGCGGCAAGCGTCCTTGTCTGCGCCGCCCTCCTGGGGGGTTGCGGCGTAGACTTTTCCGATCTGGATACCTGGATGACGGAAGTGCGGGCACGGCCGAAGGGCACCATCGAGCCCATTCCCGTGTTCAAGCCCTACGAGTCGTTCACCTATTCCGCGCAGTCCCTGCGCGCACCCTTCGACAAGCCGCTGAGTGCCAAGGAGACCGCCGCGCTCACGCCGGGCTCGGAGGTGAAGCCGGATCTCCTTCGTCCGAAGGAATTCCTCGAAAGGTTCAACTTCGAGCAGCTCACGATGGTCGGCACGCTCGCCCAGCAGGACACCCTGTGGTCGCTCGTTGCGGACGGTGCGGGCGGAGTACACCGCGTCCGGGTGGGCAATTACCTGGGCAAGGACCACGGCAAGATCGTGGAGACGACCGAGACCAGCGTCGCTGTCGAGGAAATCGTGCCGAACGGGGTGGGGGGATGGATACGCAAGCCCCGCACGATCACATTGACGGAAGAAAAGTAGTGCGTGGAGACAGTATGGACAGGGTGGCCATCATGATTCCTGAGATCCTTGCCGCGTTGCGCGGCGTGTCCCGTGCGGCTCTTGTCGCCCTGGCGGCCTTGTTGCTGCCCGCGTCACTCGCGTTGGCGCAGGGCGTGTCGATGACCGACATCGGCTTCAACGCACTGCCGGGCGGCAAGTTCGAGATCCGGATGAAGTTCGATGGCGCGCCTCCCACGCCGCAGGGCTACACCATCGACAAGCCCGCCCGAATCGCGCTCGATCTTCCGGGCGTCTCGAGCAAACTCGCCCAGAAGAAGCACACCTTGGCGTTCGACAACGCACAGAGCGTCGTGGTGGTGGAGTCGGGTGGCCGCACGCGGGTCATCGTCAATCTGGTCGAGGTCGCACCCTATCAATCCACCATCGAAGGCGATGAACTGGTCGTTGCTGTCGGCAGCGGCGGCGTTCAGGAGTACCTGAAGTCCACCGATGCCACCGCCATGTCTTCCTCCACGCCCGCCCCTGTTTCCGGGCACGGCATCACCGACTTCAATTTCCGCCGTGGCGAGAACGGCGAAGGCCGCATCGAACTTGCCCTGAGCGATCCGGGTGCCGACGTGGACGTGCGCCTCGAGGGCAACACCATCAGCGTGGGTTTCTTCGAGACTGGTGTTCCGGATGAACTGCGCCGCCGCTATGACGTGGTGGATTTCGCCACGCCGGTGCAGTCCGTCGATCTGAAGCAGAGCGGCTCCCAGGCGCGCGTTGCGATCAAGGTTGCGGGCGAATACGACTACCTCGCCTATCAGGCCGACAACACCTACGTGGTGGCGGTGAAGCCGCTCACCAAGCAGGAAGTCGAGCGCAAGAAGCGCGATTTCGAATTCACGGGCGAGAAACTCTCGCTCAACTTCCAGGACATCGAGGTGCGCGCGGTCCTGCAGTTGATCGCCGATTTCACCGATCTGAACCTCGTTGCCAGCGATACGGTTTCCGGCCGTATCACGCTCCGCTTGCAGAACGTGCCCTGGGACCAGGCCTTGAGCCTCATCCTGAAGACAAAGGGTCTCGACAAGCGCCAGACCGGCAACGTGCTGATGGTGGCCCCCGCCGCGGAAATCGCCGAGCGCGAGCGCCAGGAACTCGAGACGAACCGGCAACTCGAGGAGCTTGCGCCACTGCAGACCGAGTTCATCCAGGTGAAGTACGCTGACGCCAAAGAGATATTCAAACTCTTCGGCCGCGGCGGTGGAGGCCAGAGCGTCGCGACGGGCGCTTCCCAGGGTACGAGTGGCGTGGGCAGTTCCGGCCAGCGCGAAGCAAGCATCCTGTCCTCCCGCGGTGCCGTCATCGTGGATGAGCGCACCAACTCGCTGATGGTCACCGAGACGGCAGAGAAGCTCGAGGAACTGCGCCGGCTGATCAAGTCGATCGACATCCCGGTTCGCCAGGTGATGATCGAGGCGCGGATCGTCATCGCATCCACCGATTTCTCCCGCCAGTTGGGCATCCAGTGGGGTGGCGCAGCGGTATTGGGCGAGAACGACAACTGGACCGTCTCGGGCAGCCGCGCAGGTCTGGAAACCGTGGGCGGCACCAGCGGGCCGAACAATGCGACCTTCCCTGAATCCCTTGCGGTTGATCTGGGTGCGAGCGGTGCTGGTACCAGTTCCATCGCTGTCGGCTTCACCAACAAGGACGTGTTGCTG
>CAIXOY010000566.1 GCA_903921135.1 uncultured Gammaproteobacteria bacterium | reverse complement strand
CCACACCAGCCGCGGCAAGCTGCTGGCGCGTGATCGCGTTGATGCGCTGCTCGACCCGGGATCGCCTTTCCTCGAACTTTCAGCCCTCGCGGCGCTGGATGTATACGGCGAGGACGTGCCCGCCGCCGGCATCGTCACCGGTATCGGCCGCGTGAGCGGGCAGGAATGCATGGTGGTGGCGAACGACGCCACGGTGAAGGGCGGCAGCTACTACCCGCTCACGGTGAAGAAACACCTGCGCGCGCAGGCCATCGCCGCCGAGAACAACCTCCCTTGCGTTTATCTGGTCGATTCCGGTGGTGCGAACCTTCCGCGGCAGGACGAGGTCTTCCCGGACCGCGAGCACTTCGGCCGGATCTTCTTCAATCAGGCGAACATGTCGGCGCGCAACATCCCGCAGATCGCGGTGGTGATGGGTTCCTGCACGGCGGGCGGCGCCTATGTTCCCGCGATGGCAGACGAGGCCATCATCGTGCGCGAGCAGGGCACGATCTTCCTGGGCGGCCCGCCGCTGGTGCGTGCGGCCACCGGTGAAATCGTGAGCGCCGAGGAGTTGGGCGGTGCCGACGTGCACTGCCGCACCTCGGGCGTGGCGGATCATTTCGCCCGCAACGATCACCATGCGCTCGAGCTTGCGCGCCGCGCCGTGGCGCGGTTGAACCGCGTGAAGCGCGTGAATCTCGATGTGGCGACACCCGAGGCGCCTGCCTTCGATCCCGCCGAACTCTACGGTGTCATCCCGCGCGACAAGCGCAAGCCCTACGACGTGCACGAGGTGATTGCGCGTGTGGTCGACGGCTCGTGTTTCGACGAATTCAAGGCGCTTTACGGCACCACGCTGGTCTGCGGCTTTGCCCGGATCTGGGGTTATCCGGTGGGCATCGTCGCCAACAACGGCATCCTCTTCAGCGAGTCGGCGCAGAAGGGGGCGCATTTCATCGAGCTCTGCGCGCAGCGCGGCATTCCGCTCGTCTTCCTGCAGAACATCACGGGTTTCATGGTCGGCAAGCAGTACGAGGCCGGCGGCATCGCACGGCACGGCGCGAAGATGGTCACGGCTGTCGCCTGCGCGGCGGTGCCCAAGTTCACGGTGCTGATCGGTGGCTCCTTCGGTGCGGGCAATTACGGCATGTGCGGGCGCGCCTACGATCCGCGCTTTCTCTTCATGTGGCCGAATGCACGCGTTTCGGTGATGGGTGGCGAGCAGGCGGCGGCTGTGCTGGCACAGGTCAAGCGCGACCAGAAGGAGCGCGAAGGTGCGAGCTGGAGCGCGGAAGAAGAAGCCGCCTTCAAACAGCCGGTGCTCGACAACTACGAACAGCAGGGCCATCCCTACTACGCATCGGCCCGTCTGTGGGACGACGGCGTGATCGATCCCGCGGAAACGCGCGACGTGCTGGGGCTCGCCATTTCCGCATCATTGAACGCACCCGTGCCGGACACACGCTTCGGCGTGTTCCGCATGTGATCGTGCCGCCACACTCGCCCGCCGGGGGATTGCGACGATGTTCCAGAAAATCCTGATCGCCAACCGCGGCGAAATCGCATGCCGTGTGATCCGCACGGCGCGGCGCCTCGGCATCCGCACCGTGGCCGTCTATTCCGATGCGGACCGCCACGCGCTGCACGTGGGCATGGCCGACGAGGCCGTGAACATCGGCGCGCCGGCGCCCAGGGATTCCTATCTGCGCGGCGAACGCATCATCGAGGTCGCGCTCGCCACCGGCGCGCAGGCGATCCACCCGGGTTACGGCTTTCTTTCGGAAAACGCAGGCTTTGCGGCCTTGTGCGCGGCAAAGGGCCTGATCTTCATCGGCCCGCCGCCCGGGGCGATCGAGGCCATGGGCTCGAAGAGCGCGGCCAAACGCCTGATGGAAACCGCCGATGTGCCGCTGGTGCCCGGTTACCACGGCGAGTCGCAGGCCCCGGAACTGCTGAAACGCGAAGCCGAACGCATCGGTTATCCCGTGTTGCTGAAGGCCGCCGCCGGCGGCGGTGGCAAGGGCATGCGCCGCGTGGATTCCCCTGCGCAGTTCGAAGAGGCGCTTGCGGCCGCGAAGCGCGAATCCGACAAGGCTTTCGGTGACTCCCGGATGCTGGTCGAGAAGTGCCTGATCCATCCGCGCCACGTCGAGATCCAGGTGTTCTGCGACAACCACGGTAACGGCGTGTATCTGTTCGAGCGCGACTGCTCGCTGCAGCGCCGTCACCAGAAGGTGATCGAGGAGGCGCCGGCGCCCGGACTCTCCCCCGCGCTGCGCACCGCCATGGGCGAAGCGGGGCTGCGAGCCGCGCAGGCGATCGGATACCGCGGCGCGGGTACGGTGGAGTTCCTGCTGGCGGCAGACGGCGCGTTCTACTTCATGGAAATGAACACGCGCCTGCAGGTCGAGCACCCGGTCACCGAGATGATCACGCGGCAGGATCTGGTCGAGTGGCAGCTGCGTGTTGCCGCGGGCGAGGTCCTGCCCTGCACGCAGGAGCAGCTCCGCATCCACGGCCACGCCTTCGAGGCGCGGGTGTATGCCGAGGATCCGGTGAATGATTTCCTGCCGGTCGCCGGCACGTTGGCGTTTCTCGAGCCGCCTGCCGAGGGCCCGCATGTGCGCGTGGACACCGGCGTGGTGCAGGGCGATACGATCGGCATCCACTACGACCCGATGATCGCCAAGCTGATCGTGTGGGACGAATCGCGCCCGCGTGCGCTGGCACGGCTGAAGACCGCGCTCGCGGATTACCGGATTGCGGGGCTCACCACGAATCTCTCTTTCCTGCACGCGCTGGTCAGCGTGCCTGCTTTCGGTGAGGAGCGGGTGCACACCGGTTTCATCGAAGAGCACCGTGAACGGATATTCCATCCGCACGCTGCGGATACGGGCACGTGGTTGCCGCTTGCCGCGCTGGCGCTGTTGCTCGAGCGCGAGAGCCGGCACCGCCCGCTGAACCTCGCGCACGAGGACGCCCATTCGCCGTGGCAGATACCGAACGCCTGGCGCCAGGGCGCGCCGCGGCTGCAGGTGCTGGACATCCTTCTCGACGGCGAGGCGCACCGCGTGAGCGTGGAGGACATCGGTGAGGGCAGTGCCCGCCGCTGGATCCTGACTGCAGGCGAGCGTTGCGTGATGCTCAATGGCCATCTCGAGGGCCACACCCTCCACGCCGCGACGGACGGCCATTGGCGTCGGCTACGCGTGGCTCGGATCGAGCAGGGACTGACGCTGTTCCGGGAGGGAGCGGTTGTCGCGTGCGCCTTCGCCCGGCCCGACTGGGGTGATAGCGGCAACGCTGATGCCGCTCAGGGTTTTGCGGCACCGATGAATGGCGCGGTGGTTGCGCATCTCGTTGAAGCGGGGCAGGTCGTGGCGAAGGGAGACGCGCTGCTCGTGATGGAGGCCATGAAGATGGAGCACGCGATCCGTGCGCCCGCCGCAGGGCGCGTCACGGAATTCTTCTACCGGCCCGGAGAACTCGTCGCGGGCGGCGCCCAATTGCTGTCTTTCGAGCCGACGCCGTAGCGGGCCATGCCCGCGACCTCCGCAAGGCCGTGGGGGCGCTCAATAATGTGGCGGCGGCGTGATCGCCGGGCCACCTTCGCTGATCTCGAGTTCACGCACCCGCTCTTCCAGAGCATCCACGCGCTGTGACAGGCGATCCACCATGTCCCACTGGGTGCGGATCACCGCGTTCAACTGGTCGATGGTGTCGTCCTGCCAGGCGAGGCGTGACTCGAGGTCCTGGATCTGTGCGCTCGGGTCGTCGTGGACGCTCATGTCGGATGGTGGCCGTGCCCGTGGGGAAGGGCGGATTCTATGCGCTTGCCGGGATCATCACAGCCTGCGGATGTGGTGAAAGAATCTGCGCTCCGGTGGTTGGAATCGGCCTGTACCCGTCCTATTCTTCGCCCCTCCTGACACGCCACCGGAACGCGATCGAGCACATGCCGGCCGAGATCATCTGGGAGGAGCGAGGCGTACGCCGCCGCTACAGCGGCGTGGTCACTGCCACCGAATTCCTCGAATCCATCTTCGCCGTGCAGCGCGATCCGCGCTTCGATTCGCTCGCCTACAGCATTCTTGATGCACTCGACGTCACGGGCACTGATGTCAGCGATTTCGACATCAAGTCCGTCGCAGCGCATTCCATCGGCGCGCTCAATTCGAACGCCTCGGTCAAGGTTGCCATCCTGGCTTCCGATCCGGCCTTGCTGGCCATGGCACAGATATTCCTGTCCCCCCCGTATTCCTCCTACCCTGCCGAGATCCTCAGCACGCGGCAGGCGGCGGATGCGTGGATCCGTGCGGCACTTGCCGTATGAACCCGAACCCGAACCCGAACCCGAACCCGAACCCGCAACCGGTGTGCCTGCATGGCTTATGAGATCGCATGGGAACCGCGCGGCGTCTGGCGGAAGTATTCCGGGACACTGGCGCCGGAAGACCTCGTCGCCTCCGTGGACGAGGTGCAGAGTGACGAGCGTTACGACACGCTCCGCTACAGCATCAACGACTTCCTCTCGGTGGAGAACGTCGAAGAGGTCGCTTTCATCCTCGATCAGGTGCTTGCCAAGGCCATAGGCGGAGCGTTCTCCAATCCGCAACTGGTGATGGCCATCGTAGCCCGCGGAGACTCCGTGCTCTCGCACGCGCGGATGTTCCTGATGCCGGACTTTCCCTACCCGGTCAAACTCTTCGACAACCTCGACGCTGCCCGTGCATGGCTGAAGGGGCTTTGAGCGTTCAGGTCCGCAAGCGCAGATGAAAAGACTTGGGCCGCGTGAGGTGCTCGTAACCCACGCGTGAGAGCGTGCAGCCGCGCCCCGAGTCCTTGACGCCCACCCAGGCGAGCGCCGGGTCGAGATAATCGCAGCGGTTCATGAACCAGGTGCCCGTCTCGACGCGATCGCCGATGGCGACGGCGGCCTCGGCGTCTGCAGTCCACACCGCGGCGGTGAGTCCGAAACTGCTGTCGTTCATCAGGGCGATGGCCTCTGCGTCTCCGCCGACCGGCATGATGCCCACCACCGGGCCGAAGACCTCGTCCTGCATCAGCGGCATCGAGTGATCGACGTCCAGCAGTATCTGCGGCGCGAGGTAGGGCGTGCCGGACCGGCTTGCCGGGAACTCGCGCTCGTCGATGGCGGCACGCGCGCCGGCGGCGATGGACGCAGCGATCTGTGCGCGGATCTGCTCTGCTGCCTGCGTGCGCACCACGGGCCCCAGGGTTGTCGCTTCCTCCAGCGGGTTGCCCAGCACGTAGCCGCGCGTGAGTGATATGGCTCCCGCGACGAACTCCTCGTAGAGGCTCTTGTGCACGTAGATGCGCTGGATGCCGCAGCAGGATTGCCCGCTGTTGAAGAAGGCCCCGTCGACGAGGTTCTCGATGGCGTGCGGCAGATCCGCATCGTGGCGAACATAGGCGGGATCACAGCCGCCGAGTTCCAGCCCTGTGCCCACGAAGCGCTCCGCCGCCGCGCGCTGCACCGCGTGTCCGCCGGCCACCGAGCCCGTGAAGGCCACGAAGCCCACACGCGGATCGGCGATGGCGCGACTCGTCAGCTCGTGCGAGAGCTGCAGCACCTGGAAAACGCCCTCCGGAAGCCCCGCGGCGAGGAAGCATTCGAGGAAGCGCTCGGCGCAGAGCGGCGTCTGTGCCGAGTGCTTCAGCACCACCGCGTTGCCCGCCATGATCGCGGGGATCACGCTGTTCACGGCGATCAGGTAGGGATAGTTCCAGGCCGCCACCGTGAGCACCACGCCGAGCGGCTCACGGCGTATGAAACGCCCGAAACCTTCCTTGCGCCCGGGGTCGATGTCGGCCAGCGCCTCGGGCGCAATGGCGATCATGTGGCGCGCGCGCTCGAGTGTGCCGCGGACCTCGTTCGGCGCATACCGGACGGGGCGTCCCATCTGCCAGCTCAGCTCGCCCGCGATCACGGCGGTGTGCGCTTCGAAGGCTGCGCAGAAGCGCGTGCAGATCGCGGCACGATCGGCAAGCGAGGTGCTCCGCCAGAGACGTTGCGCGGCAACGGCGCGCTCGAGGGTGGCGTCGAGTTCGGCTGCGCTCGCAAGCGGGCGCT
>CAIXOY010000565.1 GCA_903921135.1 uncultured Gammaproteobacteria bacterium | reverse complement strand
TGTAATGATGTATGATGATTATGATGATAATGGTGGTGGTGATGATGATGATTGATGATGGTGCCGATGATGGTGGTGGTGGAGGCGCCTGCTGGGACTCCAACACTTTGAACCCAGCTGCGCTCCTGGCTTGGAGCGACTGGTAGGAATCGACGCCGACGCGGGGGGCAACGGCGTCACCCGCCGCACCAAATCTCGCACTCGCGCTCCTGCGCACACTGTCCCACGCGCTTGCTGCGCCGCTGAACCGGGCACTAAAGAACTCGCCCGTACCTCGCCACCTGTTGGCAGCCTCAGCCTTGGCAGAGGCCGCAAACCGACCCAAGCGGCCTGGCTCTAAGCTGCCATATCCGGGAAGTATTTGCTCCTCTTCGACCATTTTACGAAAGCGAGGCGCAAGACCGGTCTTGCCGAATTGATTGATTTCCCCGTCAGCCGTTTTCAGAACGTCGAGCCACTCCTTTGAATTCGGCTTTAGCCCAAGGAGCGTCGCTCGCGTACGAGACGTCAGATTGACGGGTGTATTGACGTCCCCGGCAAGCTGTCGAGCCTTGAATTCCTCTAATTGCGCAGGGGTGGCCCGATAGTCCAGTGCATCGTCTCCATCTCTCACGAACACGCGCTGGATGCGTTCTGCCTCAAGTCCCGCTCGCTCACTTGAGGGATCCAGTTTCCGCAGATTCCGGGTAGCCTTGAGAAACTCGAGGTTCTCAGTTCCGCTCTCTTTCGTGAGAAATTCGCCGTAGCTCCTGCCCAACAGCGGATCATCCGCCAGCCGCAGGGGCGATCCTTCCGCGAGCGCAGCGGTGGCAGCATTGACCGCGCGCGACTTCTTCACCGCCTTCGCGATGGCGCCAATGCCCCGACCCAACAGCTCGCCGCCCACGGTGCCCGCCACGGCATAGCCCAAGTACTCGGGGTTCGGGATGCGCCCGTTGTTCTGGGCGGCCTGTGAGGCCGCCTCCGTGGCAACATCCAGAGAGACCTCGCTGATGGCCAAGGCCACCTTGACTTGTTTGGACATCTTGGCGATTTCGACACCGACTTTGGCAAGCTGCCCCGCCCTTGCCGCCGCATAAACAGCCTGGCCGCCCGCCAACGCACCGAGCAAACCACCCACAGCCGTATCGACGGCCACCTGGTTCCAGTCCCACGATTCCTGCAACCCGCCCGACACCAGCAGGTACTGCGTCAGCGCGGAGGCGGCAAAGGCGATGGCCGCACCGATAACAACCCCAACCGTGACACCGACGGCGATAGTGCCTGCAGTACCGAGCGCAACAGTTGCGCCAATGACCGCCACCGCGGCCGGAGCCGCAGCACCCACCGTGACAATGGTCAATGCCACCGCAGCGATGGCCACCAGCACCACCGCCACGATGACGGCGATCTGTCTGCAGTTGTCTGCCTCGGCGCCAGTTGGCACGGGCGTAGCTACGCCCACCAGCCCCTTGGCAGGCAGGAAAGTGCCCGCCGTGCGGTACTCGTTGGCGGTTGTGGCGGGGATCTGCAGCGTGTGTCCGCGCTGCAGTGTCTCGGTACCCGAGAGGCCGTTGGCCTCCGCGATTACATACCAAAGATCCGCCGAGCCGAAATATTGCGCAGCGATGGAACGCAGCGTCTCGCCTTCCTGGACGGTGTGACGATCGGTCGAGATGCGGGGGAATTCATCGCCTGGCTGGCGGGAGATCGAGTAGGCCGTGAAGTCCGTGGCCGCCCCCGTCGCGGGCACGGTGTATTCACCCCAACGCTGGCCATTGGCGTACAGGTAGCGGGTGCTGACACCGGAGGCTGTCACCTCGAGCACACTGCCTGTCGAATCGTATTCATAGGTGGTGCTCACGCCCGACTCTGGGGACGTAACTCTTCTGCCCTGTGCATCAAACTCAACAGATGCGGCTTCTGGAGCCCCGGACCCGTTAATGTTGTCGATCAGTCCCCAGGCTAAGTATTGATCCCCGTTCTCATAAAACAGCGAGGTCCGGGACACGTAATCCTGATCCTCTTCATTCGAGTCGAAATAAGCGAGCGTGTCTACCGCATTGCCATAATTATCCAGGGCGCTCTGTGTCGTCGACGAACCCGAAACGGTCTTCCAGACGCGCCCCGCCGCATCACGCGAGTAGATCGTTAATGTTCCCGCTATGGTCGTAATTACGGCGTTGCCTGCACCGTCATAGGTCCAGGTATCGACGCTTGTGCCCTTGGTCGCCGACTTCAACAAGCCATTGTTGGTATAGACGTACGTTGTTGCGACCGTCTCGCCAACTTTTAGCGCGCTGGCGCGGCGCCCCTGACTGTCGTAGGTGTAGGTGTACTCGCCGTCATTCAGGATGCGGTTGGCGGCGTCGTAGGTGAAGCTGAACCTGTCCAGCAGGTTGATGGCTCCTTGCGTTTGGCCGAATTGACCCGGCTCGACGTAGTTGGTATCGCGGCGACTGATCCGATTGTTCAGGTCGTAGCTGTAACGGACCTCGAAACCCGAAAGCCATTCCCTTTGCGAAACAACCCGGTTACCTGTGTCGTAGACCGTCTTTGTGTACCTGATCTTGTTTATGTCCGATACATGCAGGTCCATCGCTATCGCATTGTCATCGGCCCCGTCGCCAAACCACTCCGCCGTCTTGTTGTTCCCGAAGTCATACTCATATTCGGTGAGTGTTTTGAGCGCCCTGTCGTGGATCTTGATCACGCGACTGGCATCGTCGTACTGGTACTGGGTGTAGATCGCTGCGGTCTGCCGCACCTGGACGGGGCGGGCGGGGGGAGTAAAAGACGAAGAAACAATATAACTCGATGTACCTTCCTCCTTCTCGAGGCGTCCAAGCCTGTCGTAAGAGAAGGTCAGGCTTTTGATGGCGACGCCCGTTGTTGCAGAGGTTTGCTTTCTGCCGTAATCGGTATAGGTGTTTGTTACGCCTTCATCGACGTCGACAAGGATGTTTCCGAAGACGTCGTAAGCCAGGCCCTTCAGGCCTCGTAACAAGGGCTGGGACAGCGCCTCTGCTCTGTTTGTGGGGCCTGCACTGGCTACGATATTGGTCGGCACGGTGTAATAATTGTTGCCGTCATAAGCGCCTGTGTTATCTATCCTCCCCCAGTCAAACTCAGCAACAACAAGCCCCAGCGCGTTGTACGCCTTGGCAAAGAAATTGCCCGCACCATCCTGCATCAGGATCTGATTGCCGAGCGAGTCGTACCAGTAGCGTGTGTAGTAAGACTCGGTAATAGCGGAATTGGTGGCCGCCCGGATTTCACGTACAGACCTGATGTTGTCGCGCTGGTCAAAGTCGTAATCGGCCACCGCCTGAGCGAGCGCACCAGAGGCTCCTTCAATCACACGGGTTATGCGCCCGAACGCATCCGTGCGGAAGTACTTCACGGAACTCAGCTCCAAGACACCGGCTGCATCTTCGAACCATGACGCGTAGATATGCCCCGTCGGGGAATCGTACGACCATTTCTGCTTGTTGCCCTGCGCGAATACCGACAACACCTTCTGTCCGCGCAGGTTGTAACTGTGGGTCTGTGATACCCCTACCGGATTGACGTCGGAAACAAGATTCCCTGCGCTGTCGTAGGTGTAGGTGGTGGTATTCAGCGAGTTGGCGAGTGCCCCGGGCAGTTTTCGGGCGGTGACGCGGCCAAGGTAATCGAACACCGTTTCGGTGATGGCGCCGATCTCGTTCACGTGGCGGGTCTTGTTCCCGCGAGCGTCGTAGAAGTCATAGACGACGAGAGCGCCGGTGGTGTCGTTCTTTGTTCCGGTAAGCCGGGACACCACCTTGTTGCCGTTGGCATCCACGCCGAATTGCCGCCAGATCCCATCGCCGGCGTTACTGTTGATGACAGCACCGATGGCGTTGTATTCCAACTCAAAGAGCTTGTACTTAACGGTTGGCGCTGCCGGGTCTGCTTGCCAGGTTTTGGTGATGCGTCCGGAGGTGTCGTATTCGGTATGGCGTCTGGCGCCCGCGATGAAAACCCCGGTGGAACGGCGTTCATCCGCCTCCGCCGACAGGATCTCCTTGCCGGCTTCGTTGTACCGCCAGAAGGATTCGAAGACTCTGGCCGAGGCACCTTCGGCACCTGGTACGTCCACAGGCTTCAGCGCGCCGTTTTGGTCGATATCACCCACCTGCTTGCGAGTCTTGTTGCCGGCGATGTCGTAGCTGTAGAGCGTGGAGAACCACTGCTCTCCGTTTGTGCCGCTTGACGGATCCTCGCCGTAGACCCACTCACTTTCCCGGATCAAAAGCCCGGCACGGTTGTAGGTGTAGCGGGTTTCCTTGTCTAAGAACTTGTTCTTGACTGCCAACCCTTCCGGGTTGGAGTACTGGTATCTGGACGTGACATTGCCCAGATAGTCCCGGGTAAGGACGTTGAGCACACCCCCTTCGGATCTCACCGATGCAAGCCGGTTCACGTTGTCGTAGGTATAGGACTCGCTGCGCTGCTCGTCGGCGCTGATGTCGAAGGTCTTCCGGACGAGGTTTCCGGCGGCGTCGTACAGGAAGGTCGTGTTGGCCCTCAGGAGCCCGCTTTCGGTCTTGACCTCGGGTGAGATCTCTTTGATCAACTGGTTTTCGGCGTTGTATATGCGCGTGACGATCTGCGTCTGGCCCGAGGCAGGGCTCGTGGGGCGCGCTGCCGTCGACACGACCACGGGCGTCTCGTAGCGGGTTTGCAGCACGACGTTGCCGTGGGAGTCGTAGGCGGTCTGGCTCAGGTAGCCATCGCCATCCACAGCGGCCGTGACACGGCCACGGGCGTCGAAGAAGGCGTAGCTGATGTTGCCATTGCGATCCGTGGAGCGAACGAGGTTCCCCCACGCGTCATACACAGAACTTTCAAACGGCTGGGCCTGGGTGACGGTGACCGCGCGAGTGACCGGGTCCACAGACGTGACATCGATGAGCGGGTAGGTGGTTCGGGTCACATGACCCATGGTATCCAGGGTGTTGGTGATGACGATCGGATCTGACAGGCCGGGCGGCGTTGTACTGCTGCGCGACACGCCCAGTGTGTAGATGGCTCCGGGCTTGCGGTCCGTAGACAACGTGGCAAGTTCATTGAACGCGTTGTAG
>CAIXOY010000564.1 GCA_903921135.1 uncultured Gammaproteobacteria bacterium | reverse complement strand
CTCGCGCGGCGTATCGGCAAGATCCCCGCGCTGGTGGGGGTGTGTTACGGCTTCGTGGGCAACCGCATGCTGCAACCTTACGCGCGCGAGGCACAGATGCTGCTGCTCGAGGGCGCAACACCGGCGCAGATCGACGCGGCCATGGAAGCCTTCGGCATGGCGATGGGGCCCTGCGCGGTGGGTGATCTTGCGGGCCTCGACATCGGCTACAAGGCGCGCGCTGCACGCAGCGATCGTCCGGACGATCCGCGCTGGTTCCGGATCGGCGATCTGCTGGTCGAGCAGGGGCGCCTCGGGCAAAAATCAGGCGCCGGTTTCTACCGCTACGAGGCGGGCTCCCGTGCGCGGACACCCGATCCCGCTGTGCAGGAACTCATCGGCGCAGAGGCGGCAAGGCTCGGCGTCACGCAGCGCGACATCAGCGACACGCTGATCGTGGAACGCCTGATCTACGCGATGGTCAATGAGGGCTGCCGTGCGCTGGAGGAGGGCATCGCGCAACGTGCCTCCGACATCGACCTGATCTATGCGAACGGATACGGATTCCCCGTGGCGCGTGGCGGTCCGATGATGTACGCGCAGACGGTGGGCCTTGCCACGGTGTATGAGCGTGTGCTCGATTTCCGTGCGGAATGTGGCCCTCTTTACTGGGAGCCCTCGGCGCTGCTCGCACGCTGCGCGAAGAGCGGCGAGCCTCTGCCCTGAGCCTCAGATCACGGCGAGCGAGAGCCCGCCGTCCACTGTCACTACCGAACCCGTCATGTAGGCCGAGGCATCGGAGGCGAGCAGCAGCAGCGCGCCTCCGAGATCTGCGGGATCTCCGAGGCGGCGTTGCGGGATGCGTTTCACCATGGCGCGCCCGCTGTCGGAATCCAGATAACCTGCGGCCATGTCGGTGTAGTAGTAGCCCGGCGCGATGGCGTTCACGCGGATGCCGTGCCGCGCCCACTCAAGCGCCATGCCCCGTGTGAGGTGTATCAGCCCTGCCTTTGCAGCGGCGTAGGGCGCAGTGCCTTTCTGCACCGCGCTTCCCAGCACGGACGCGATGTTGATGACCGAGCCGCGCAGGCCCGCCGCGATCATGGCCTGAGCTGCCGCGCGTGCCACCAGCCAGGCACCTTTCAGGTTGGCGTCGAAGACAGCGTCCCAGTCGTCCTCCGGCAGATCCAGCAACATCGCGTCCGCGGCGAAACCGGCGTTGTTCACGAGGATGTCGGCTGGCGCAGGGAGTGCAGCGAACGCGGCGGCGACGCTCCCGGAATCACTCACGTCCAGACGCACCGGGTGCGCTGTCCCGCCTAGCGCGTGGATGGCAGCGGCCGTCTCTTCGAGCGGCTGCATGCGCCGACCCGCCAGCGTCACACTGGCGCCAGACGAGGCGAGTTGCAGCGCGAAAGCCCGGCCGAGGCCGGTGCCGCCGCCCGTGACGAGGGCGTGCTTGCCGCGCAGGTCGAACAATTCCGCGGGTGTTTTCATGCGGTGGATCCGGAGTCGGGGTTGATCACGGCCGGCTGGTAGCAGGCGAGGAATTCGGGTGGCATGCGCGTGGCGCGCCCGGTGGAGATACGGATGCAGACGAGATCCCAGTCTCCGCGCGCGAGCGTGGCGCCGTCAGCCGCGCGCCGCAGCTGGAAGTGGCGTCGCATGTTCAGTTTGCCGTCGCTCGCTACCAGCCACGTGCCTGCGTCGATGATGTCATCGCGCAGGGCGGGAAGGATGTAGTCGTAGCGCGCATGGCGCAGCACCATGGCCCGATCCAGTGCCTGATAAGCGGAGGGCGGCATGCCCAGATGGGATGAGTGCGCCCACCCCGCGTCCTGGCACCACTGCGGGTACACGGTGTTGTTGGCGTGATCGAGCACATCGATGTGCTCCGGCAACACCTGCAGTCGGAGCACGAAGGGATCGGGGTGATCCCAGCCGCTCATTTCTGATGTTTCTGGATCTTGTCCAGATAGCCCATGGCGAACGCCGACACGACGAAGGTCATGTGGATGATCGTGTACCACATGAGCTTGTCGTTGTCGGTCTTCTCTGCGTTCATGAAGATGCGCAGGAGATGGATCGAGGAAATGGCCACGATGCTGGCCGCGATCTTCATCTTGAGCGAGGACGCATCCATCGTGCCGAGCCAAGAGAGCTTTTCTTCTCCCTCGCTCACTTGCAGGGTCGAGACGAAATTCTCGTAGCCGCTCATCATCACCATCACGATCAGGCCTCCCACCATGGCCATGTCGATCAGCGCGAGGATGACGAGTACCAGGTCGGCTTCCTTCATCTCGATGACATGGCTGAGGAGGTGCCAGACCTCCTGGAAGAATTTCACGCCGAGCCCCAGCAGGGCGAGGCTCAGCCCCAGGTAGATGGGCGCCAGCATCCAGCGCGAGCGGTACATCAGTGTTTCGATCAGTCTTTCCATGGCGGCTTCCTCGCGTTGCGTGTCAACGTACGATGGCGTCTGTGAAGTGCAGCGGCGAGCCGAGGCTCTCGCGGTAGGAGGGCGGCTGCCGGCCGTTCAGGTCGGTGATGCCGTACTCCACGCCGAGTTCGGCGCCGATCAGCGTACGGCCGCTCTTCTGCATCAGTTCAGGGTCCTGCAGCAGGCGATCCAGCAGCAGGCCCGTGAAGCGCGGGTTTTCCGCCAGATCCGCGAAGCCTGCATATTGCTCGGCGTGTTCCGCGAAGACCTTTTCCGTGCGCTCGGTGAGCAGCGGCCCCAGCCACACCGACACCGCTGCGACGCCATGCTCGCGGAGATCGAAGGACATGTCCCAGGCCATCTTGTCGAGGCCGGCTTTCTGCGCGCCGTAGGCCGGCCCGTGCATGTAGCAGGCCGCCCCGAAGGAGGATCCCATCGCGATCAGCCCGCTGCGCGCCGGCACCATGAGATGCGCGGCGTGCCAGCTCGCGATGAAGGCCGAACGCAGGCCCACGTCGAGGATGCGCGCGATACCGGGGCTCTTTTCCCAGAAGCCGGCGGGCAGCACCAGTTCGTCGTGGATGAAGGCTACGTTGTTGAAGAGGATGTCGAGGCGTCCGCTTTCTTCCCGGACCCTGTCGAACACCGCTGCGACCTGGGCGTCGTCTGCGTGGTCGCAGTGGACCGCGATGCCGCGCCCACCGGCGGCATCGATCTCGCGCGCGGTCTGGTGAATGGTGCCCGGCAAGGGGGCATCGCCTTCCTGCTCGGAGCGCCCCGTCACGTAGACGGTATAGCCGCACATCCCTAGGCCGATGGCCACGCCCTTGCCCGCGCCACGGCTGGCGCCTGTGACCAGGGCGATCCGTGATCCCGTCATGATCTGCTCCCGTGTTGCCGGAGTATTGGCGCGGCATGCTAGCACAGCGATCCGCTGGCTCTGGCGCCTCACCCTGCGAGGCTTTCACGGCGCGGCGGGCTTGCGTAGAGTGCGCGATCCGGAGGAGGGCGAGATGTCTGGCTGGAAGTACTTCGCGAAGTTCCACACATGGGTCTACCGCAAGAGCGGTGGCCGCATCATGGGCGAGGTCGGTCTTGGCCGTAAGATCCTGCTGCTGAGCACGCGGGGCCGCAAGAGCGGCGTGGCGCGCACGAGTCCGCTGGTCTACATGGCCGATGGCGAAAGGTTCGTGGTGTACGGATCGAACGGTGGGCAGGAAGTGCCTCCCGCCTGGTTCCTGAACCTCCAGTCCGGCCCCGAGGCTGAGGTGGAAGTGGGGGCGCGCCGCGTGCGTGTGCGTGCCCACGTGGCCGAAGGCTCCGAGGCAGAACGTCTCCTTCCCCTGGCGCATGCCTACAACCCGCACTGGGCGGGTTACCAGCAGCGTTGTCAGCGCCGCATTCCGCTCGTGGTGCTCAGCCCGGTCGGGTCCGCGTGACATCGGCCGGCAGTTTCTGCTGCTGGTGCGGTGCCGCAGGTGTTACGGACACCTGTGCTGCCTGCGGCAAGCCAGCCTCCCTGGGGCCCAAAGTGCTGGTGGCCTGTTTCGTGTTCCAGGGGGAGCGACTGCTCTGGATGCGTCGGGCAGAGCCGCCCCAGGCGGGCTTCTGGGCGATTCCAGCTGGCTATATGGAGACGGGCGAGACGCTCGCCGAGGCCGCTGCCCGGGAGTTGCGGGAAGAAACGGGGCTTTCACTCGATCCTGCGGCGCTCAGGCTCTACAGCCTGGGCTCGATCACGCAGATCGACCAGGTCTATATCGCGTTCCGTGCCTCGGTAGGCGAGGTCAGCTGCCAACCGGGGTCCGAAGCACTCGATGTGCGTTTTTTTGCCGAGAACGAGTTGCCGTGGGACGAGATCGCCTTCCCGAGCGCCAATTACTCGATCCAGATGGCCTACGACGATATCCGTCGTGGATCCCACGGCCTCTACCTCGCACGCCACGATCGGGGCGAGCTGACAGACCAGTTTTCTGCGGCCTTCGGCCCGGCGTTTGCCGCCCCCGAAAGCCATGCGTATCCTGCACCCCCACCATGAGGAACCCCACAGGATGAACCTGTTCGACTTCGCGCCCGGTCGCGAGGGCTATTACGGCAACTACGGTGGCTGTTTCCTGCCCGAGATCCTCCACAGCACCATCGAGGAACTGCAGGCCGGCTTCCGCGCCGCCAAGCAGGATCCGGCGTTCTGGCAGGAGTACCGCACACTGCTGTCCGAGTATTCCTGCCGCCCGACGCCGGTCACCTACCTCGCGAATCTCTCTCGCGACCTGGGAGGCGCGCAGATCTACGTGAAGCGCGAAGACCTGAACCACACGGGCTCGCACAAGCTGAACAACGTGATGGGGCAGGGGCTGCTCACCAAACGGCTCGGCAAGACGCGTGTGATCGCCGAGACGGGGGCGGGGCAGCATGGCTTCGCCACTGCCACCATGGCGGCCAAATTCGGCTTCCGCTGCCGCATTTACATGGGGGCAGTGGATATCGCGCGCCAGCGCCCAACCGTGTTCTGGATGGAGAACCTCGGCGCCGAGGTGGTCTCGGTGCAGGATGGCCAGCAAACACTGAAAGACGCCATCAACGAGGCCATGCGCGACTGGGCCACGAACATG
>CAIXOY010000563.1 GCA_903921135.1 uncultured Gammaproteobacteria bacterium | reverse complement strand
CGCTCGAGTCCTGCGTCGTCGTGATCTGCGTGTAACCCAAGCTCTGGCCATCCGTATCGGTGTTGACCTGCAACTCCGTGGTGCTGCTATTGCCCGCGCTGTCGGCGAAGCTCGACCGGAGCAGGTTACCCGTGGCGTCGTACACAGTTGTAGCGGTACTGATATTTCCGCTGGCGTCTTCGGTCGTCGTCGTGTGGATGTACCCGGTGACAGTCCCTGCCGCATCGGTCTGTGTTTGGTACTCGGTGCTGTTGCGATTGCCGCTGCTGTCGACGTACGTGGAACCCGTCACAGTGCCATTGACGTCATAAGCCGTGGTGGAAGTGCTGCTGTTTCCGCTTGGGTCGGTACTCGTGAACGACTGCACATATCCTGCGACAGTGCCATCGTCATTGGTGACCGTCCGATACTCCGTGAAGTTGCTGTTTCCCTCGCTGTCGGCGTAACTCGACTCTATGACACGGCCACTGGCATCGTAGATGACCGTGGAGTCGTAGGTGCGGCCGGCTGCATCCGTACCACTGGTCTGTGCGTAACCTGCCGAGGCGCCGTCCGAACCGGTCGCGAACTGATACTCCGTAGTGCTGCTATTGCCTGCGCTGTCGGCGTAACTCGAGCGGTTGACGTTCCCGCTAGCGTCGAGTTCCACCGTCGACCCGTAGGAGTATCCGCTCGAATCCGTACTCGTGCTGGTTTGGGTATACCCAATCACGGCGCCATCCGACGCGGTGACGACCTGGTACTCCGTGCTGCTGCTATATCCCAAGCTGTCGGAGTAGCTCGACTGCAGCATTAGGCCGCCCGCATCGAAGACCGCCGTTGTCTTGTAGCTGTTACCGGCGGCGTCCTTGATCGTCGTAATTTGGGTGTAACCAATAACCGCTCCCTCGGCGTCAGTGGAGGTGAGGACCTCCGTAGTTACACCTGCTCCCGAAGCTTCGTCGGTTACCGCTTCGGCGAGGATTTCACGCTCGTCTGAAGAACTGGATGTCATATCACCTCCGTTGTGCTGTCCGGGCGCGCAGGATTTGTGGTTTAGGCGAGCTACGCCCACCGCCCTGAAACCGGATCACCTGTCTCGTTCCTTCCCCTGCGCATTCACCGTGAGCCGCTTCATCGGCCGCCGCCTGGCGCGAGATGGTCGTTCCCGGGCTCCCGGCAGATCACCGAAGGCACCCTCGGCAGCGCAGAAGGGCCCGAGGCAACACGAAGCCGGCGGCGAGGCCGGCCAGCTTCGGCCGTCGAGCGGCGGTGTCAGCGTGCTGGGGCGGGATAAACGGCCTTCCAGTCGTCCTTCATGCTGAGGATCAGCCAACCCCGTTGCGGACCCTCATCAAGGCCGCGGCGCAGCTTGCCGATATGCGAGTCCCGATCATACGCGAACTCGCGGGCTGCATCGTCGTGATGGACGATCGCCGCCAAGCGCGGACCCGTACCCGCGGTCGTCCACTCCAGCATCTCGAAATCGCCGTCCGAGTTACCGAAGGCCATGACCGGCCGTCGACCAATGAATTTGTTGATGGCGAGCGGCTTGCCGGCCTTGTCGTCGATGAAATCGAGCTTCGGCTCGCGCACGATCACCGGCTTACCGTCGCGCAGCTCGTACTTCGTGGCGATCGTCGAGCCGATCACCTGCTCGGGCGGCACACCGTACACTTCCTCGGCGAACACGCGCATGAACTCGATGCCGCCGCCGGAGACGATATAGGTCTTGAAGCCGTTGGCACGCAGGTAGGCGAGCAGTTCCAACATCGGCTGGTAGACGAGCTCGGTGTAGGGTCGCTTGAGCGTCTGGTGACGCGCCGTCTTCACCCACTGCCGTACGCTGGCTGCGAACTCCTCGGTGGTGCTGCCGGCATGGGTGGCCATGACGAGCTCCATCAGCCCACGCTCACCGGTGGCAGCGACCGCCTTGATGTCACCCTCGAGCACGCCCTGGAACGGCTGCGTGGTCTTCCATTCCGGATGCTTCGGTGCGAGCGCCTTGACCCGATCCATGGCGAAGGCGAGCTGGAAATACGCCGGCTGCTCGGACCACAGACAACCGTCGTTGTCGAACACCGCGATGCGCTCGGCCGGCGCGACATAGCTCCGGCTGCGCGGGTCGCTGACCTCGCGCACGAACGACACGATGCGCGCCTTGGCGGCGCCCTCGTTCCAGGACGCGAGCGGTTCGGCAGCGGCCGTCGGCACGGCGGCGGCGCCGAGGGTGAACAGCGCCAGAGCGACGCCGAACAGGGTGCGACGGTCGACGGTGGGCATCATCAAAGCCATATGTTCGCTCCGTTTTCGACCCTCAGGACGTCGTCCCGCAGGGGAGGCTCGACAAAACGCTGCTTCCAAGTGTCAGCAGGATAAAACCTCTGTCCCACCGACGCCAACCTCCTTCCGGTGCGGCCGAGATCCGGTCCGCGTCAGGTGTCCAGCCCGCTGTTTGCCCGAGGCCGCGGCTGCGTAGCGGCCCAACTCCTGCTCGACGTAGGAGGTCATGCCGTTGCGGGCATAGCCGTGGGCCAGTTCGAACATGTTGTACCACATGCTGTGAATGCCGGCCAAAGTGATGAACTGATACTTGTATCCCATCGCGCCGAGCTCGCGCTGGAACTTCGCGATGGTCGCGTCGTCCAGATGTTTCTTCCAGTTGAAGGACGGCGAGCAGTTGTAGGCGAGGAGCTGATCCGGGTATTGCTTGCGGATCGCTTCAGCAAAAATCCGGGCCTCTTCCAGATCGGGCTTCGCGGTTTCGCACCAGATCAGATCCGCATACGGGGCGTAGGCAAGGCCACGGCTGATCGCCTGGTCGAGGCCGGCACGCACGTTGTAGAAACCTTCCGCGGTGCGCGAGCCGATGACGAAGGGCTTGTCGTTGTCGTCGTGGTCGCTGGTGAGCAGCGTGGCGGCGTTGGCGTCAGTACGCGCCAGCACGATGGTGGGCGTGCCACAAACGTCAGCGGCAAGGCGCGCGGCGATCAGCTTCTGCACGGCTTCCTGCGTGGGTACCAGCACCTTGCCACCCATGTGGCCGCACTTCTTCACGGAGGCAAGCTGGTCTTCGAAGTGCACGCCTGCGGCGCCCGCTTCGATCATGGCCTTCATCAGTTCGAAGGCGTTCAGAACGCCGCCGAAGCCGGCCTCGGCATCCGCCACGATGGGCGCGAAGTAATCGACGTACTTGCTGTCATGCGGGCCGATGTTGTTGGCCCACTGGATCTGGTCTGCGCGGCGGAACGCATTGTTGATACGGCTTACCACGGCCGGCACGGAGTTCACGGGGTAGAGCGACTGGTCGGGGTACATGGTCTGCGCGGAGTTGTTATCTGCGGCCACCTGCCAGCCGGAAAGGTAGATCGCCTTCACGCCGGCCTTCACCTGCTGCACCGCCTGACCACCGGTGAGGGCGCCGAGGCAGTTGATGTAGTCCTCTTCGTGGATGTACTTCCAGAGCTTCTGGGCGCCGAGTTCGGCCAGGGTGTTCTGCGGCTGCAGCGAGCCGCGGAGCTGCACGACGTCGGCAGCGCTGTAGCCGCGCTTCACGCCTTTCCAACGGGGGTTCTCGGCCCAGTCCTTCTCGAGGAGGGCGATCTGCTCGGCACGGGTGGAGGTGTGGATCGTCATGGGAGGAGTCCTCGCTGTCGTTGGTATGCGTGGGAAAGACACGGCGCCCCGGGGCACCGCGAAGGGTGGACGGATGGTAGGGAGCGTGGAATGATCTATCCAATTTATAGTTCTTATCCCTGCCATTCCGACAATGAATATAGAGCGTATCGACCTCAACCTGTTGGTTTATCTCGATGTGCTGTTGCGCGAACGGAACGTCACGCGCGCAGCAAGTTACCTCGGCATCACGCAGCCGGCGATGAGCAACGGCCTGCGGCGCCTGCGCGAACTCTTCGACGACCCGTTGCTGGTGCGCACCAGCGAGGGCATGACGCCGACGGAACGCGCTCTCGAATTGCAGCCCGTGGTGCGCAGCGCTCTCGCGGCCATAGAGCGCGAGGTGCAGCCGCGGCGCAGCTTCAACCCGCGCGAGGCAACCCGCGTCTTCCGCATCATGGCCAGCGACTACGCCGAATCCACGTTGTTTCCCGCAGTCATGGCGCGCCTGCACGAGGAAGCGCCCGGCGTGGTGCTCGACATCCTGAACCCCTCCGACGTGAGCTACCTGAACGTCGAGCAGGGCAAGGTCGACATGGTGATCAACCGCTTCGACTCGATGCCGCAGTCTTTCCACCAGGCCACGGTGTGGCAGGACAGCTTCAGTTGCCTGCTGGCCCGCGACAACCCGATCGCGCGGAGCTTCGACCTCGAGTCCTACCTCGCCGCGCCCCACGTCTGGGTGAGCAAGACCGGTATGGGCGTGGGCGTGGGCGTGGACCCATCCGCGGTGCAGAGCCTGGGCTGGGTCGACGAGGCGCTCGCGCGGCTCGGCCGCAAGCGCAACATCACGGTGTTCACGCGCCACTACCAGGTGGCGGTGCTGCTCGCCGAACAGAAGCACCTGGTCGTCACGGTGCCGAGCCGGCTCGCGGGCACGCTTCGCAGCGGCGCCTCGGTGATCGTGAAGACACCGCCCTTCGACATCCCGCCCTTCGAGCTCAAGATGGCCTGGAGCTCGCTGCTGCAGCGCAATCCGGGGCACCAGTGGCTGCGACGCCTGATTCTCGAGGTCGCGCGCACCATTGCGGACGTCGGCCCTCCCTGAGGGCTTCATTCATTTTTTGAATGTTTGGGATACGAATCATTTATCAAATTACTTTCTGGGCGCTGGCTAGAATCCAGCCCATCGCCACCCAGCCCCGCGGGGCTCACGCAGGATCCGGCCCATGACCGACCACCGCCAATGCCATGGATTGCAGGTTTCCGGTCAGATCGCCGATCTGGTGGAGCACGAGGTACTCCCCGGCACCGGCATCGAGCCCGCCCGCTTCTGGGCAGGCCTTGCGGGCATCATCGCGGAGTTCTCGCCGCGCACCCGCACACTCCTCGCAACACGTGACCACCTGCAGGCCACCATCGACGACTGGCACCGCGCCCACCCCGGCCCGGGCTATGACGCCGCCGCCTACAAGGCCTTCCTGCAGGAGATCGGCTACCTGCTGCCCGAGGGCGAGGACTTCGCCATCTCCACTGCCAACGTGGACCACGAGATCGCCGCCCTGGCCGGCCCGCAGCTCGTGGTGCCGGTGATGAATGCGCGCTACGCGCTGAACGCCGCAAACGCGCGCTGGGGCAGCCTCTACGACGCGCTCTACGGCACCGATGTGATTCCGGAAAGCGACGGCGCCACCCGAAGCGGCCCCTACAACCCGGTGCGCGGTGCGCGCGTCATCGCCTTTGCTCGGGACTTCCTGGACAGCAGCGTGCCGCTCGCCGGTGCGGGCTGGCGCGATGTAAACGCCTTCAGGGTGGATCAAGGCACGCTGGCCATCGCGCTGATCGATGGCAACCCGGCATCGCTATCAGATGCGGGCGCCTTCGTTGGCTACCGGGGCGAAGCGGCCGCACCCTCGGCCGTACTGCTGCGCCACCACGGCCTGCACATCGAGATCCAGATCGACCCTGCGAGCCCGGTCGGTCGGGATGACGCCGCCGGCATCAAGGACATCGTGCTGGAGTCCGCGCTCACCGTGATCCAGGACTGCGAGGATTCGGTGGCCGCGGTCGATGCCACCGACAAGACCGTGGTCTACCGCCACTGGCTGGGCTTGATGAAAGGCGACCTCTCGGAGCAACTCGAGAAAGGCGGCCGCACCATCACTCGCAGCCTGAATCCGGATCGCGGCTACACCGCGCCTGCAGGCGGCGTGTTGAGCCTGCCGGGCAGAAGCCTGCTGCTGGTGCGCAACGTCGGGCACCTGATGACCACCGACGCCGTGCTGGACGCACAGGGCGCGGAAATCCCCGAAGGCATTCTGGACGGCATGGTCACCGTGGCCTGCGCACTGCACGACCTCCAGCGTCAGAGCGGCATGCGCAACTCCCGCACCGGGAGTGTCTACATCGTGAAGCCCAAGATGCACGGCCCCGCCGAGGTCCAGCTCTCCTGCGATCTCTTCGGCGCGATCGAAGACGCGCTCGGCCTGCCGCGCAACACCGTGAAGATCGGCATCATGGACGAGGAGCGCCGCACCACGCTGAACCTCAAGGAATGCATCCGTGTGGCGCGGGAGCGCGTGATCTTCATCAACACGGGCTTCCTCGACCGCACCGGCGACGAGATCCACACCAGCATGGAAGCCGGCCCCGTGGTGCGGAAGGAAGCGATGAAATCGCAGCCCTGGATCCTTGCCTACGAGGACTGGAACGTCGACAACGGGCTCGCATCGGGCTTCCGCGGCAAAGCACAGATCGGCAAAGGGATGTGGGCCAAGCCCGACGAGATGGCAGAGATGGTCCGCACCAAGGCAGCACACCCGCGCGCCGGTGCCAACTGCGCGTGGGTGCCCTCGCCCACCGCCGCCACGCTGCACGTCATGCACTACCACCAGATTGATGTGGCCGCACGCCAGGCGGAACTCGCCAGCCGCACCCGCGCCGACCGTGACCTGATCCTGCGCATCCCGCTGCTCGCGGAGCCCGCATCCCTGG
>CAIXOY010000562.1 GCA_903921135.1 uncultured Gammaproteobacteria bacterium | reverse complement strand
TCCGCTTGGCGTGGCCACCGAAATCATCGTGATTGTCGAGGATCAGGACCTTCCGATCCGCACCGAGCGCCTTGCGGAAGAAATGCGCGGCAGACAGCCCCGAGATACCGGCGCCTACGATCACGAGGTCATGGTGCTCGCCGGTGTCTTCTGCAGAGAGCGAGCCGCCGAAGGTGCCATCGCGCAATTGATGGGCCGCCTCGAAGGAGCCGGGATATTGCCCGCGCAGACCGCTGCGCAGCGGCGGGTATACGCGGGCTTCTGCGATCTCGCGGGATTCGGCAGCCGCCTCACCCGCACGCAAGGAGGGTGCTGCGGCAAGCGATGCTGCAGCAGCCACCCCGCCCACGAAATCGCGGCGCGAGATGCGCGCGTGCATGCCGAGTGCGATGTCGTTTTTGCTGCGCATGCGTGTGTGTCCCCCTTTGCGATGACCCTGTCCCACGGCCTCGAGGACGCAGGGAATGCCAGGCAGGCAGGCCAGGATTCGCGGAGTGTAACGACAGCGCGCAGACTCCCGACACCGCCCGGCAAACACGCACGGTAACTGCTCGAAACGTAGCAGCCATCACAAGCCGCTCGTATCCTTCCCGCATTGCATTCAGCGCCCATTCATTGGCGGAGCCCATCATGAAAGAACTGCCCGTTGTAGACGGTGTCGTGCTGGTACACGGCGGCACCTGCGCCGCCGATATCTGGGACGAAGTGCTGCCCTTGTTGCCCTTCCCCGCGGTGGCGGTGGATTTGCCCGGGCGCGGCAGCAACCCGGCCGATCTAGCGAGCGTCACGCTCGATGCTTGCGTTGCTGCCGTGCTTGCCGCGGCCGATGAAGCCGGCTTCGGGAGGATCGCACTGGTAGGTCACTCGCTCGGCGGAGTGACGATCACCGAGACGGGATATCGCCATCCTGATCGCGTGCGCAGCGTGATCTATCTGGGCGCACTGGTGCCCACCACGGAAGTGTCTGCAGCTCGACTGGTCACCGGAGGCGATATGCCGCAGGGCGTAATGCAGCGCATGCCAGAAGAGGTGTCGAAGGCGCTCTTCGGCAACGATCTGAACGAGGAGCAGTGGGCCTCGGTAGCGGCGCGACTGGTGGATGACACCCAGGCGATCATCAACGCCACCGTGAGCGGTCACCCGCTTGCGTGCCACCGCGTGTACATCGGGCTGTCGCAAGACATCCCGGTGCCGCCCGCGCTGGTCGATGCCATGGTGGGCGTACTGGGCGAAGACCTCGACCGGCGCACGCTGGATACGGGGCACATGATCATGAACTCTCAGCCCGCGATGCTGGCAGCCGCGCTGGCCGAGGTGATCCGGGCAGCCTGAGAACCCGCTGTTACCAGCAGGACAGTACTGCCCATCACACCTCGGACGTCAGGCCTTCAGTGCTTGGCCGGCGCCGTGGTGGCCGGCGGGGCCAGGCAATCGACCTGCTTGTCGGCGGGGGCCTTTGCGTTGTCGATCCGGCAGCGCAGGCGGGTTACGAACTCCGTCATGCTCGCGTCGACCTGCTCGAAATCGAGCCGGACCTGCTTCTCGCCGCCGCCACGAATGGCAACGATACCCGCGAGGACCTCGTCGGTTGAGCTGTCAGTGAGCTCTGCCTGGATGGTCATGTTGGTGATGTCGTACTTCTTCATCATGCCGAGCGTGGCATCGCGACCAGCTTTGAGCACTGCACCTACGGGCGTGTAGCCCAGAATGCCGCGCTTTTTGCGCTTGAGCTGCAGGTCTGTCAGCGCCAAACGGACATACAGGACATCCTGGCCGGGCGCCTCGGCAACCTTGAGACCGCCGGCGACCAGGCGCTCCGTCATCGTGTCACGCATCATGTTGGCCACTGCAGCCAGATCGTCAGGCTTCGCGCCTTTGTAATCGGAGTCCGGGCTGATGATCACTTCGGGCTGATCGACCATCACGGCCGAATACCTGGCGAGCAACTTCCCGGCGCCGGGCGCTACATAGACCAGCTCGGTTCCCTTCTCGGACTCCCGGGACTGCAGCTTGCTGTAGTCGGACAGGAAAGATTTGTCGTAGGTCGGCTCCGCCGCGTTTACGGGGAACGGGAGCGCCAGAAAAACCAGCACCGAAGCGGCGGGCAGCAATGTTGTTATGCGCATGGAATCTGCTCCAGCAGAGTGGATCGGGAGGCACAGCGTAAATCAATTCGGCGGGGGGAAGGCGAGGAAGGTGTGCGCTGGTGGCTCAGTTTTCCTCCGGCGACGGCACGGTGTCGCGAATCAGCGCCAGAACAGGGAGGTCACGCTTGAAGCCAGCAGCCGGGACTGCTGGCGGAGATGTTGGCGGGGATAGTTCGGCTTAAGTGAAACGGTAACGGTGCAAGCACGGGATCCTACGCAGCACGCAGCTTGAAACTCACTCGCCGCCCCAGAGCGGTCGCGATGTTGACCAGGGCGTCCAAGGAGAACCGCGACACGCGACCACGAAGCAGGTCATTGATCCTCGGTTGGGTGACGCCGCAACGTTGGGCAGCATCGGCCTGCTTCCAGCCTTCGGCTCGGATGATTTCCGCTATCTGGTGCATCAATTCGGCACGCATGCGCAGGTTGGCAGCCTCCTCAGGCGTATCGGGTTCTTGCAAGGTCAACGTCTGGCTTGCTCGTGGCCCTGGTCTTCTTCTGGAACGCGTGGAGTACGTAAATCGCGTCCCCCAGCCTTGCGATGTAGATCACCCGATAAGTTCATGCCTCATCCCAAACCCGCAGTTCCTCAACACCTTTCCCAACGGTTGGCATGGGCTTGAAGTCTTGGGGCTGCTCGCCACGCTGTACTCGCTCAAGTTGGTAACCCACATCGTGCCGAGGATCCTCCGGGAAATCCCGCAACGATTCGAGGGAGTTACCGAGGAAGCAGAGAGGTTTCATGAGCAGAATATACTGAATCGGATATATGTGGACAAGGCTGCATTGGACTCAAGACCCCTCCACCACCCCCACCAACCAATCCTGCAATTCCGACACATCCCCGCTCTCGATCAGCGACAGACACACCAGCACCGCATTCCGCGAAGGCACCACGATAATCGCCTGCTCCTGATGCCCCCGCGCCATGAACGCATCAGGCGGGAACTGACGTTTCGCGTTGGGTACGCCCTCGGGATCAGAGAACGACAGCCACCACTGCGCGCCGTAGCGTCCCTTTGAGCCCGCGGTGGGGCGCCGCGCGCGCTCCACCCAACCCTCGGGCAGGATGCGCTGGCCGTTCCACACGCCGTCGTGCAGATAGAGCAAGCCGAAGCGCGCGTAGTCCCGCGCGGTCATGAAGACGAGCGAGGAGCCGATGAGCGTGCCTGCCGCGTCGAACTCCAGCACCGCGTTGCGGATACCGATGGGTGCAAGGAGTTCGCGCTCAGCGAAGCCGCGGTAACTCTCTTCGGTGCCGCCCGAAAGATCGCGGATCACGCGCGAGACGATATTCGTAGTGCCCGAGGAGTAATCCCAGAACGTGCCTGGCGGGTGGAGCAGCGGGCGCGTGGCAGCGTAGGCGCCCATGTCGCCCGCGCCGTCGCCGAAGAGCATGCGGATGGCGTCGGAGTTCTGCAGGTCGGAGTAGTCCTCGTTGAAGGCGAGGCCGGTGGACATGCGAAGGGCATCGTCCAGCGTGATGGCGCGGCGCGGGTCCGAAGGGTCTTGCTGCCACTCCGGTACTGGCAGCGGACTGGAGGGCGTGATGCGACCTTCGCGCACCATCACGCCGGCCAGGGCCTGGACCATGCTCTTGCCCATCGACCAGGAGATGAAACGGCTATCCGGCCCGAAGCCCTCGCGGTAATGCTCGGCACGGATGCGTCCGTCCTGCACCAGCAGCACGGCGCGCACGCCCGAGAGCACGGGGCCTGCATCAGGGGCGAAGGCGGTGGCGATATGTGCTTCCAGCGCGGCATCGCGCGGTGCGACATCCCACTCCGCACCGGGGAATTCACCCGCGTGCGCAGCAAAAGAAACCATCGCGAAAAGCGCGAGAATCAGTTTTCCAGCTGACATCCACGACCCTCCTCGAAGCGGGCCTCGCCCTGCAGCCAGAGCGCGTTTGCGCGCACGCGGCGGGCGGCTTCGTCGACCTGGACGCGCAGCCACGTGGCCTCGGGCGGCAGGTCTGCAAGGCAAGCCGGCAGATCGCGCCCCGTCACGAACACGCAGGAGCAACTCATGCGCGCCACGAAGCGCGCGGCGTTCGTTACAGGTTGTTCCACGCGGCTGCAGCCCGCGAGCAGGATCACCGAGAGGCCAAGCACCACGGCGCGCATCAGTGACGCGCTCCCGCACGCAATACGTTGCCCGCCTCTGCCAGCGGCATCACACGGGCGCGGCGGTTGCGCATCAGGTGCGCCACCAGCAGTTTGTAGGTGTCCATGTCGAAGGCGGCGCGGCGCTCGAAGAGATCGCGTTGCAGGAGTTCGTCCTGGCTGCGGAAGGTGCCGAGGTAACACCAGCGATCCACCACGTGTACGTCCTCTCCGTAACCGGGCGAGGCCTCGCGGATGGCAACGGGACCTTCCCACGGCCAGCTCACGAGCTTGAGGCGCGTGAGTGCCTCGGCGAGCCGCGCCGCGTGTTTGATGGGCGTCTCGCGCCCGGCGCAGGCACCCGAGCACTTACCCACCTGCGAGCGGAAGCAGGCGCCGCGGCCCTTCTCCAAGCCGAGGAGGCGCGGGCAGAGTTTGTGCTCGTCGGCCATCTCGAGCAGCGCCTTGCGTGCCGCAGATGCGGTGCGGAACAGCCCGTGCAGATGCTGCAGCCCGCTCTCGACCACCTCGGGCCCGGAGACGATCTCGGGCACGCTGCCCGGCTCGCCGCTCCAGCGGATGCTGCAGAGCGCGGCGTGCCGGCGGAGCCTCCGGTTGTAGACGGGCACCAGGTCCTTCACGAGCTGCGATTCGCGCAGCAGAGCGCCCAGTTCGCCCGCCGTCTCGTGCCATTCGATACGCGCCGTCTGCTGGGCGATCTGCATCTCGCGCGGGTTGCTGTGGTCCGACGAGAAATGCGAGAGCACACGGGTGCGAAGATTGATGCTCTTGCCCACGTAAAGCGGCGCGTCACGCTCATCGAAAAAGAGATAGACGCCGGGCGTGTCGGGGATGGCGTCCAGCACCTCGGCGGGAATACGCGTGGGCAGGGAAGACAAGCGCGTGAGCGCGGCGATATGCCCGCTGATCGCGTCTTCGCCCAATGCATCCGCCATCTTCAGCACGAACTCGCAGGTGGCGGCGGCATCACCCATGGCGCGGTGGCGCGCACCGCACGCCAGAGAGTGCCGGGCGATGAGGGCATCGAGATTGTGGCGAGGCTCCTCTGGGTGCAGCCGCCGCGAGAGCTTCACCGTGCAGAGCACCGGGCCACGGAAGGCAAGGCCGGCGCGCTTCAGCGCATTGCGCAGGAAGCCGTGGTCGAAACGCGCGTTGTGGGCCACGAAGGTGACGCCGTCGAGGCGCTGGTGGATCTCTTCAGCCAGCCGCTCGATGCGCGGTTGGCCTTGCACCATCTGGTTGTCGATGCCGGTGAGCGCCTGGATGGATTCCGGAATCGGGACGCCCGGATCGACCAGATGCTCCCAGCGCTCGGTGATCTGCCCGTCGCGCACGCTGACGATGGCGACCTCGGTGATGCGGTCGCGCACCGGGTTGCAGCCGGTGGTCTCGAGATCGACGAATGCGTAGGCGCCGCGGAGCATCGGGTTTCGGTGGGTGCTGTGTATTTGTACAGCGATCTTCGCATGCCCGCAGTGGCGCGGGCAATGGCGGGTATCAGGGTGATCCGCCCATTGGCGCGGGCCTGTACCATGCGGCAGTCAAACACCCTTCAGGAGAATCGCATGAGCAGCATCTACGACTTCAGCGCCAAGACCGCCACCGGCGAGGAACAGTCCCTCGCGGCCTACAAGGGCAAGGTGCTGCTGATCGTGAACACCGCGAGCAAATGCGGTTTCACGCCGCAATTCGAAGGGCTCGAAGCGCTGCACGAAACCCACGCCGCACAGGGGCTCGCAGTGCTCGGCTTCCCCTGCAACCAGTTCGGCGGGCAGGACCCGGGCAGCGACGCCGAGATCCTCGGCTTCTGCCAGTCCAAGTACGACGTGAAGTTCCCGATGTTCTCGAAGGTCGAGGTGAACGGCGGCAACGCCCACCCGCTCTACCAGTTCCTGAAAGAACAGGCTCCGGGGCTGCTGGGTTCGGAGGGCATCAAGTGGAACTTCACGAAGTTCCTCGTGGGCAAGGATGGCACCGTGCTGGAGCGCTTCGCGCCGACCGCGACGCCGAAGGACATCGAGAAGAAGATTCTGCCGCTGCTGGCCTCGGCCAAGGCTGCTGCAGCACCCTGCCCATGTGGGAGCGGGCCATGCCCGCGACAAAGCAATACCGGGTGATTTTGTCGCGCGCATGGCGCGCTCCCACACAGCAGGAGCCCTGCCCGCGTCCCTGTGGGAGCGGGCCATGCCCGCG
>CAIXOY010000561.1 GCA_903921135.1 uncultured Gammaproteobacteria bacterium | reverse complement strand
GTAAGAGCGGCCGTCCTCGGGGTTACGGCAGGTGCCGATCCACGCGATGGGCGAGGGCTCGGAGCCCGGCGGGCAGGTGTGTACGCCGCCGCCGCAACAGCCGCAGATCGTCCCGTCGATAGCGCAGTAGCGCCAGTAGTCGCACTTCTCCGGATCCGTGGCCTGCGCGTGGCGCTCGAAGTACGTCATGCCCTCCGAGGGCTTGGGCGTTGCGGCACTCGCACGCGATACGGGCAGGAGCGGCAGCACGGGGGCCGCCACCATCGCGGCGCCCAGGCGCGAGACGAAACTCCGGCGGGATGAAAAGCCCGCGAGCTTTCGCGTGAGGCCTTCGCTCAGGGTGTCGAGGATCGGTTTAGGCACGCGTGTTCCCCTCTGCGGCATCGGCCGCGGTGGCTTGTGCGGAAAGATAAGACTGGATGCTGGCGTAGCCGCTTTCGCGGGCGATCACCAGGCTCTCGAAATGCTCGCGGCTGTTCACCAGCCCCTTGGAGGCGATGCGCCCGTTGTCGTCGAGCAGCACTGCGTAGGGCAGCTTGTCGACGCGGAAAGCCATGCCCACCTCGGGCCCGTTCACGAAGCTCCGCTCGTCGATGCCGAACTGGCGCATCAGGCCGCGCTGTTCCTCGGCATCGGCATCGCCCATGAACAGCACCTCGATGCGCTCGCTCCGCGCGAAGCTCTGCGCGATGGGGATCAACTTCTTGCAGATGGGGCAGGCCGACGACACGAAGAACATCAGCCGCAAGCGCCCCGACGCCAGCGCACCGCCCACCGTGACGGCATTGCCACCCATCGCATGGACTTCTATGCGTGGCGATTGCTCGCCCACACCTGGCCCCGCGCCACTCATCAGCGCGCCCGCCGGCGCGATGCGCTCGTGCAGCACGCCGATCTGCCGCGCGAGTGCAAGGATCGCCACGCCCTGCAGGATCACCACCACCCACAGCACCGACTGCGACACGAGTTCGCCGCTCATGCCTGCCCCCGTTGTGCCCATGCGGGTTGGCCGCGCCCGAGGAGTGCGCGCGTGTCGATGGCCCAGAGCGTGTTCATGCCCTCGAGCAGCACGAAGAGCGCGATGCCACCCAGCGCACCGTTCAGCAGCTGCCAGCCGCTCGGGGCAGAGACGGGCATGAAAGCGCACAGCGCAGCCGCGGCCACCAGCAGCAGATTGCGAAGCACCAGCTCCACGCGCAGCGTCTGGCGCAAGGTGCCACGGAAGCAGCCGCAGTCGATGTGCGCGCGCCCGCGCCGAAGGTTGATGCCCATCGCCAGCGCAAAGGCGCCCAGCAGCAGCGCCGCTGCGGTTTCGGCAAGGGGCGAGGCAAGGCTGCCGGCCAGCAGCGCCAGCCCGATCAGGATTTCCAGCGGGCCAAGCACGCGGCTGAACGGGCCCGCCAGCGCGCGCGGCAGCACGCGGTAGTTCGCGATCACGCCCTCGAGTTCCTCGCGGTGACCGAACTTGCCCGCGCCTGCCACCAGAAACACCAGCGCGAGCAGCACGCGCAGCGCGATCAGCGCATCAACCGGTATCTGCGGCATGCCTCAGTGCCCCGCCTGCGTGGTGGCTTCGGCCAAGGCTGCGTCGCTGGTGCGCAGCACCTCGCCCGTGGTGGCGTCCATCACAGTGCCGGGCTCGGTCGGACTCACGAGGTAGAGCTGCGGCTCTGCGTCCTGGCTCACGGTCAGGCTTTGGGTGGACATGGGCGAGCGCCAGCGATGCACCAAGGCGCGGCTCTTGCGGTCGAGCACCCAGATCTCGGTGCCCGGGTCGTTGTGAGACCAGTAAGGCCCCGTGTGCATCAGCAGATAGAGCTTGTCACTCGCCTTGTGCCACGCGATGGGCTGGCGACCGCCCGGCCGCCAGGCAAGCTCATCCGTGCCGGTGCCCGCTGCGGCATAGCCTGCGGCCACCTGTATCGACCACGGCTTCGCGATCACCGGTTTGGGACCCAGTTCCACCTCGTGGATCAGGCCCGAGTAGGACAGGAACACCGCACGGCCGGTGGTGTTGTCGTAGAGGCTGTTGTCGAAGACCGGGTCGACCGCGGCATCGAAGAAGGCTTTGGTGTGTGTGAGGGTGGCCTCACCCGTCTCGGGCACCGTCACCATCGCGAGCGAACCGTCTCCGCAGACCGACGACACGCCCGTCTCGCCCCACGCAAACACCATCGCGCAGCCGGGCACTTCCACCATGCCGCCCACTTTTTCCTGTTTCAGGTCGACCCAGGTGATGGAGGTGGCGGGGTGCAGGTTGTAGATGTAGATGCGGTTGCCGGAGGGGCTCAGGCTCGCGTTGTTGAACTTCAGGTTCACCGGCGCGCGGGACGGCACGGGGATTTCTTTCAGCAGGTTGAGCGTGCTGGCGTCGTAGATCGAGAGGAGGTCGAGTCGGTCACCGCGGTTGCCGCGCGTGTACATCGTCTCGCCCACGTAGATGCGCGTGTTGTCGGGCGAGAAGTCGAGGGTGGGGTTCAGGCCCATCGGCACCTGCGCCTCGATGCGGCCGGTGTCGCCGTCCAACACTACCGCAGTGCCGTCAAAGGCCAAGGTGTAGAAGCGGTGCGGCTTGCCGATCTCGAGGACCGCGGTGTCGCTGATTTCCGCGCTGAGCACCGGTGGCTCGGTGGGCGCGGCGGCTGCCCCGCCGCTGCCGAGCAGGAGTGCCAGAAGAGCGTGCCGGATCGTGTTCTGCATGCCTGTGCTTCCCGGTTCGCCGGCGCCCGTGCGGGGCGCCGTGTGTGCTGTGCGCGTATGCGGAGTCTAAGCCGTCAGAGAGTGCAATGGCTCAGCGCGCGACCTTGCCGCCATCCCATTTGTACACCACGCCCCCTCGCATCACGAAGGCCACGCGATGTACGGCGTTCAGGTCTGTCAGCGGGTCACCATCGATCGCGATGATGTCGGCCTCGTAGCCCGCCTTGAGCTGGCCCAGGCTATCGCCCATGCCCAGCGAATCCGCCGCCACCTTGTTGGCCGAGACCAGCGCCTGCATGGGCGTTTGCCCGCAGTACTCGACGCGGCCACGGAACTCGTCCGCGTTGTGGCCGTGCGCGCCGGCCGTGGCATCCGTCGAGAAGACCAGCTTGGCGCCCGGAATGGCGGCCGCGAGCTTGCACACGCGGAAGTCCTCCGGCATGTCGTTTTTCATGGTCTGCATGCCGGCCTCGGTGTAGTTGCCCACGCCGAGGTAGCGCTCTTTGTTGGCAAGATAGTTCTGCACCACCAGCCCCACTTGCGGGCTCAGGAACAGGCCCGCCGCCGCGGCCTCACGGATCTCCTCATCCGTGGCGTAGGTCATGTGCTCGATCTGGTCGCAGCCCGCGCGCGCGGCCACGGCCACCTGCGAGCGGTAGGCGTGCACCATGGCGCGCAGGCCCTGCGCGTGGCTCTCTTCGCAAAGCACTTTCAGCTGGCGTTCGGTGAAGGTGGGGCCCGCGCCCACGCGCTGGCTCATCGAGGACATGATCTTGATCAGATCCGCGCCATCGGCCTTGCGCTTGCGCACCACGGCGCGCAGTTCGTCGTCGCTCATCTTGGCGTCGCCCTCGATCCACGTGAGCGAGGTGAGCACGCGCGGCCCGGGGAAGCCGTGATCGCGAATGGCGTTGCGCAGCGGCAGTTCCGAGTAATCCCCCACCGACTGCACGGTGGT
>CAIXOY010000560.1 GCA_903921135.1 uncultured Gammaproteobacteria bacterium | reverse complement strand
GACGTCAGGGGTCATCGCCCAGAGCCTCGAGCAGATCCTTGTTGCTGAGCGGATTGACCCCGGCTAACAGCCCGCCGCGCCCCTTGAAGACAGGCAGCTTCACCGGGCGTTGTTTGCCCGCGTCCGCCTGTGCGCGCAGCCGTAGCTTGAGTCCTTCCTCGATCAGGCTCGTCAGGCTCGTGCGTTGCTTCGCCGCGAGCGCCTTGGCTTCGGCCAGCAACTGGTCGTTCAGGTTGAGTGTGGTCTTCATGGTTCGACGATACAGATTTCTGTATCCGCAGGGCAAGATCGTTGCGTCCCCTCGAGGCAGGATCCGCCCGTCAGGCGATATCCCACGCCGCCCTGATCTCCCGCTTCAGGATCTTCCCGTTCGCATTGCGCAGCAGCGGCTCGCGCTGCGTGCGGATCCTTACCGGCACCTTGAAGGCCGCGAGCAGCCCCGCCACGTGTGTGCGGAGTTCGTCCTCGGTTGCGTCCACGCCGTCCTTGATCTGCACCACGGCGGCCGGTTCCTCGCCGAGGCGCGGGTGCGGCAGACCGATCACGGCGGCATCCACCACGGCCGGGTGGCTGAAGAGCGCGTCTTCCACTTCCACGCAGTAGATGTTCTCGCCGCCGCGGATGAGCATGTCCTTGGCGCGGTCGAGGATGTAGATGAAACCCTCCTCGTCGATGCGTGCGATATCGCCGGAATGCAGCCAGCCGTCGGTGATGGTGGCGGCGGTGGCCTCCGGGCGGTTCCAGTAGCCCTTCACCACGTTCGGTCCGCGGATCCAGAGTTCGCCCACCTCGCCTGCTGCCAGCTCCTCACCGTTCGGGCCCATCACGCGCACATCGCACACGGGCACGGCGGGGCCAGCGCTTGCGGGGCGTGCACGGTAGTCGTCCGAACTGTTGTAGGAGGTGATGGCGGAGGTCTCGGTGAGGCCGTAGCCATTGCCGGGTTGCGTAGCGGGGAACACCTCGGCGATGCGCGCCACCAGATCCGGCGCGGCCGGTGCTCCGCCGTAGGAGACGGTCTCGACGCAGGAGAGATCGAACTCCGCGAGCCGCGGATGCTCCACGATCTGCCACGCGATGGTGGGTACGCCCCCGAAGCCCGTGATGCGTTCGCGCTCGATCAATGCCAGCGCCTGGTCTGCGTCCCAGCGGTGCATCAGCACGATCTTGTTGCCGGCAAGCACGCTGGTGGCGAGCACGGAGTGGCAGCCGGTGACATGGAAGAACGGCACCGTGAGCAGCACGGCCTTGCGGGGCGCGTCCGGGTCGGGCGCGGGCGGGCGCTCGCCGCGGCGCAGAAACGCGCGCGCCCAGGACACGCCCGCGCTCACCACATTCGTGCAGATGTTCCGGTGTGTACCCAGCGCGCCCTTGGGTTTGCCGGTGGTGCCGGAGGTGTAGAAGATCGTGGCGTCGTCCTCGGGCGTGATCTCGATGGACGGCAGGGTGGTGTCGGGCAAACCCCCGTAGCCGTTCACGGCGCCCAGCGCGTCTTCCCAGAGAAGGGCGCCGTGAAGCTCCGCACCCGTGGGCGCACGCGCCACCATCAGCGTTTCAAGCGCAGGCAACGCGCTGCGATGGGGCGCGATGCGCAGCAGTCGCTCGTGATCCACGATGGCCACGCGTGCGCCGCAATCCGCCAGCGTGAATTCCAGTTCCGGCCCCGTGAACCAGGCGTTCAGCGGCACCACGATCGCGCCGCAGGCCGCCACAGCCCAGAAGGCCACGGACCACTCCGGGAGGTTGCGCATGGCGATGGCCACGCGGTCCCCGCGCGTGATGCCGTGATCTTCGCGCAGAACGCGGGCCAGCGTGCAGGCCGCGCGGTAGTGACCCTCGAAACTCATGCGGTCTTCGCCCAGCACGATGCAGTCGCGCCCCCCGTGGAGGCGCGAGGCGAGCAGGATCTGGGCGAGCGAGCGCGGCGCGTTCTTCCATGTACGCAGAGCGTGGCCGTCGATCTCCACTGTTTCCATTTCGAAGGCACTACCCGGCGCAGTGAGCAGGGCATGCGCCTTTGCGATGCTCATCACCGGCCAGGCGGTGGTTGCTTCGCTCATGAGCGTGTCTCCGGTTTGCCGATGGCTGATTGCGCATACCCGAGCGTGCGCAGGCTCACTGCAATCTCTTCCAGCGTGGCGGGATCGTCGATGGTCGCCGGCACCTTGTAGCCCTCGCTGTCGGCGATGGCGCGCATGGTGGCACGCAGGATCTTGCCCGAGCGTGTCTTCGGCAGGCGGCTCACCACGGCGCAGTGCCGGAACGATGCCACCGGTCCGATCTGATCACGCACGCGCTGCAGGGCTTCTGCGGCGATGGTGGCGTGCGCGCGCGTTACACCGGATTTGAGCACCAGCAAGCCCACCGGCACCTGTCCCTTGATGGCGTCGGCCACGCCCATCACGGCGCACTCGGCCACATCAGGGTGACCTGCCAGTGCCTCTTCGATGGCGCCGGTCGAGAGCCGGTGCCCGGCCACGTTGATGACGTCGTCGGTGCGCGCCATCACGAAGGCGTAGCCGTCCTCGTCCACGTAGCCCGCATCGCCCGTTTCGTAGCAGCCGGGGAAGCGGCTGAAATACGCCGATACGAAACGCGCGTCGTTGTTCCACAGCGTGGTGAAGGCCCCGGGCGGCAACGGCAGGCGCAGCACCAGGGCGCCGAGTTGGTCCGCCGCGAGAGGCTGTCCTTCGGCGTCCAGCACCTCCAGCGCGTAGCCCGGCACGGGCAAGGTGGGCGAGCCCGGCTTTACCGGCAGCAGGTCGATGCCGCGGCAGTTGGCGCAGATCGGCCAGCCGGTTTCGGTTTGCCACCAGTGGTCGATCACGGGTACTCGCAGAACGTCGGCGGCCCAGTTCAGCGTGTCCGGGTCGCAGCGCTCGCCGGCCAGGAACAGCGTCTTCAGGCTCGAGATGTCGTGCCGCGCTACGTGCAGTGCCTGCGGATCCTCGCGGCGGATACCGCGGAAGGCAGTCGGCGCGGTGAAAAGCGCCTTCACGCGGTGCTGTGCAATCACGCGCCAGTAGGCGCCGGCGTCGGGCGTGCCCACCGGTTTTCCCTCGTAGAGCACGGTGGTCGAGCCGTTCACCAGCGGCCCGTACACGATGTAGGAGTGCCCTACCACCCAGCCCACATCGGAGGCGGCCCAGAAGACCTCGCCGGGCGCAATGTCGTAGACCGCTCGCATGGACCACGCGAGCCCCACGAGGTAGCCACCGGTGTCGTGCACCACGCCCTTGGGCTGCCCCGTGGTGCCGGAGGTGTAGAGGATGTAGAGCGGGTGTGTGGCCTCTACCGGCACGCAGGCTGCGGGTATGGCGGTGGTGAGCGCCTGCGACCAGTCGAGATCCCGGCCGTCGCGCATGTCTGCAGCGAGTTGCGGGCGCTGGAGCACCAGGCAGTGGCGCGGCCGGTGCGTGGCCAAGTCGATTGCAGCATCCAGCAGGGGTTTGTAGGCCACCACTCGCGTGGGCTCGATGCCGCAGGAGGCCGTGAGCACTACCGATGGCGTGGCATCGTCGATGCGCACCGCGAGTTCGTGCGCAGCAAAGCCGCCGAAGACCACCGAGTGGATCGCACCGATGCGCGCGCAGGCGAGCATCGCCACCACAGCCTCGGGAACCATCGGCATGTAGACCAGCACGCGGTCGCCTTTGCTCACACCGAGCGAGAGCAGCACGCCGGCGAGCCGCGCCACTTCGTGCTGCAGTTCCGCATAGCTGAAGCGCTTCACGCTGCCGGTGACGGGGCTGTCGTAAATGAGTGCACAGCGATCGCCGTGGCCGGCTGTCACGTGCCTGTCGAGCGCGTTGTGGCAGGCGTTCAGTTGCCCGTCCGGGTACCAGCGATCGAAGGGGCTGTGCGAACGGTCGAGGATGACGGTGGGTGTGCGGTGCCAGTCGAGCAGCGCGGCCTGTTCCGCCCAGAAGGCTTCCGGCTCCGCAAGCGAACGCGCGTGCTGCTCGCGCTGGGTGCTGCTCATTGTGTTGTTTTCCGTCGTGTGCCCTGCAGCCAGAGTGTCGCGGATGCAGGGGCGGATGTCATGGCCCGGCGAGCAGTCGCGGGCATGGCCCGCTCCCACAGTGGTGGTGGAGTCGCGGGCATGGCCCTGCCTCCTCTTGCTGTAGGAGCGGGCCATGCCCGCGACACCATCAACCCGGGCTGAACCGCCTGCGCAACAGCGTCTGCGCCAGATACAGCACCACCCCCGCCCACACCAGCGAGAAACTCCACACCGCCGCCG
>CAIXOY010000559.1 GCA_903921135.1 uncultured Gammaproteobacteria bacterium | reverse complement strand
GGCTCAGGCGAACCGATTTGGCTTGATTGAAGCGGAATGAAAGGGGTTTCGATGGCAAGAGGTGGCTGTGTGCGGGGGGCAGGTGATGCGGAGCGCGCCTACATTCGTGGAATCGCCGGGAGCGATTCCACGAATGTCGGTAGGCGCCGCACATGGACGTGCCAGGCGCCGGTAGCGAGCGCCGGGGGCTCCCCTCCGGGCCGCAGCGCTCTGGCACTAACGGTAACGACTGGGTGAAAAGGGGATACACACATGAGCGGAATCTGTAACGGACGCGTGGCAATCATCACCGGTGCTGGCGGCGGACTGGGGCGCGAGTACGCACTCGCGCTTGCGGCGGAAGGCGCGGCGGTGGTGGTGAACGACATCAACCAGGCGGCTGCGGACAGCACCGTGGCCGAGATCGTCGCGGCCGGCGGCAAGGCGCTGGCGAACACCGGCGACATCACGAACTACGAGGCCGCAGGCGGCATCGTGAAGGCGGCGATCGACGCCTTCGGCGATCTGCACATCGTGGTGAACAACGCCGGCATCTGCCGCGACCGCATGTTCGTGAGCCTCTCCGAGCAGGACTGGGACGATGTGATCCGCGTGCATCTCAAGGGCCACTTCTGCATCAGCAGCCATGCCTGCAATTACTGGCGTGCTCGCGCCAAAGACGGCCTGCCCGTCAGCGGCCGCATCATCAATACGAGTTCCGGCGCGGGCCTGCAGGGCTCGGTAGGGCAGTCGAATTATTCCGCGGCCAAGGGCGGCATCGCCTCACTCACGCTGGTGCAGGCCGCGGAGTTGCGTCGCTACGGCATCACCTCCAACGCACTCGCGCCCTCGGCCCGCACGGGCATGACGGCCGGTGTCTTCGGTGACCGCATGAAGACGCCGGAAGACGGCAGCTTCGACCACTTCCACCCCGGCAACGTGGCACCGTTGGTGGTGTGGCTGGGCAGCGAACTCTCAGCGCATGTCACGGGCCGCGTCTTCGAGGTCGAGGGCGGCAAGATCGCCATCGGCGATGGCTGGCGGAGCACCGCGGGCGTCGACAAGGGCTCGCGCTGGGCACCCGATGAGGTGGGCGCAGCGATGGAGCAACTGCTTGCCACCGAAGTCCCGGCGCAGAAGGTTTACGGGGCCTGAGCGCCGCGTCCACGCAGAACGGTAACCACCATGGAATTCCGCTTCACCGAAGAACAGCAGATGATCCGCGAGACTGCGGAGGCCTTCCTGCGCGAGCAGAGCGACGCCGCCGCCGTGCGCCGCGCCATGGCGACGGAGCAGGGCTTCGAGGCCGCGCTCTGGGACGAACTCGCGGGGAACATGGGCTGGAGCGCCATGCACATTCCCGAGGAGTTCGGCGGGCTCGGGCTCGGCGCTGTCGAGCTCGTGGCGCTGATGGAGGAGATGGGCAAGCGCTTGCTCTGCGCACCGTTCTTCTCCTCGGTGTGTCTGGGTGCCACGGCCATTCTCTGTACGGGCAACGCGGCGCAGAAAGCGGAACTGCTGCCCGGCATCGCCGCGGGTACGGTACGTGCCACGCTCGGCTGGATGGGCACCGGTCGCGACTGGAGCCCCTCGGGTGTGGCGCTCGCCTGTGCGCGTCACGGTGATGGTTGGCGACTGCAGGGCGAGAGCCATTACGTCGTCGATGGGCGCACGGCAGATCTGCTGGTGCTCGCGGCGCGCTTGCCCGGCGAAGGCCTGCGACTCTTCGCGTTGCCCGCGGATACCACAGGTCTCACGCGCACCTGGCTGCCCACGATGGACCAGACGCGCAAGCTCGCAACGCTGACGCTGGACAGCGTGCACCTCGGCAACGATGCGCTGCTCGGCCTCGACGAAGACGCCGCCGAAGCGCTGCAGAAAGCCCTCGACATCGCCACCATCGCGCTCGCCGCGGAGCAATCCGGTGTGGCGCAGCAGGTGCTCGAGATGGCCGTGGCCTACACCAAGGAGCGCCACCAGTTCGGGCGCTCGATCGCGAGCTTCCAGGCGATCAAACACAAAGCCGCCGACATGATGCTCAAAGCCGAGGCCTCGCGCTCCGCTGCCTATTACGCCGCCTGCGTGGCCGATGAGGCGCTGCGTGGAACGGCCGCAGGCGCGGAACTCGCGCAGGCTGCGAGCCTTGCCAAGGCGAGTTGCTCCGAGACGGCGTTTTTCAACGCGGGCTCGGCGATTCAGATGTATGGCGGCGTCGGATTTACCTGGGAATACGACGTGCACCTCTACTTCAAGCGCGCGCGCGCCAGCGAGGCTTTCCTCGGCGCGCCCGCCTGGCACCGCGAGCGCATCGCGCAGGAGTTGGGACTGTGAAACTGCAATTCAGTGACGCAGACGAACGTTTCCGCCGCGAGATCGCGGGCTGGCTTGCAGACAACCTCGTTGGCGAGTTCGCCCCGCTGCGTTTCCGCGGCGGCCCGGGCGACGAGCATATGTTTCCCGAGGAGCGCAAACACTGGGAGCGGCGCATGGCCGAGGGTGGCTGGACCTGTATCGGTTGGCCGGAGGAATTCGGTGGTCGCGCGGCCAGCATCGAACAGCAGGTGATCTTCCACGAGGAATACGCCCGTGCGGGCGGGCCCGGGCGCATGGGTCATATCGGCGAGGGTCTCGCCGGCCCCACGATCATCGCCTTTGGTACCGACGAGCAGAAAGCGCGTCTGCTGCCCGGCATCCGCGCCGGCACCGAGCTCTGGTGCCAGGGCTATTCGGAGCCTGGCGCAGGTTCCGATCTTGCGGCCGTCAAAACCCGTGCGCGCCTCGATGAGGCCACCGGGCGCTGGCTGATCAGCGGCCAGAAAGTCT
>CAIXOY010000558.1 GCA_903921135.1 uncultured Gammaproteobacteria bacterium | reverse complement strand
CGCGACGCAGTCGTCGCCGATCAGTCCGCCTGGATTTCTACACTCGAAGAAGCCCGGATCTGGCATGAGCAGCAGCACGCAGCCCTCGAGGAGACGCTCCGGCAGCGCGACGCAGTCGTCGCCGATCAGTCCGCCTGGATTTCTACACTCGAAGAAGCCCGGATCTGGCATGAGCAGCAGCACGCAGCCCTCGAGGAGGCACTCCGGGAGCGAAATGCGCTCATCGCCGATCAGTCCGCCTGGATCTCCACACTCGAAGAAGCCGGGAAGTGGCACGAGCAGCAGAACCGTGATCTGCAAGAAGCACTCGGGCAGCGGGATGCGCAGGCGGCGCAGGACACGGCACGGAGCACAGAACAGATCCGCTCGCTGGAGCTCCGGGCGGGGGAGTCCGATGCGCGGATTCTGGCGCAGGAAGCCTGGCTCAGTGACTTGGAGCGGTCCCGCGCATGGCGTATCTTGCGCCTCCTGAATCTGACGCCGGGGCCACGTCGCCCCGGCCATTGAGACCACCTACCACTCGGAGAACAGGATGTCGCTACGCAAGCAGAACTTCAGGGATGCGTTCCGGCCGGGGGAGTTCCGCGCTTTCCGGGCAGCCTACGAGGGCATCAACCCCGATCGTCCGCTGGAAACCTCCGGTATTGGGTTTGGCGACACCGAGCCGCTCTTTCGTGACTTTCTGCAGACCTCCGACACCGGCGCTGCGTTCGTCGAGGAGTTCCTGCCACACCTCGGCATGTTCCTGCAGGGCCCGTTTCCGCTGCCGGGCAACCGGGTATCGCGTAGCGCGTGGGACTGCCGCGGAAAGACGGGGGCTTACCGGGCCTGCGGGCTCTCGACGCAATCCGTAACGGGCAAACGCACGCTCGATGTCGGCTGCAATGCCGGCTACGACACCTTCCTGATGAATGCGATGGGGGCGTCCGAGTCCGTCGGGCTGGAACCGCACGGCTTTTACTTCCATGCGCAGTTCCTGAACGCGGTCTACGAACGCCAGGGGGTCTCGTTCAGGAACATCGGCTGGGAAGGAGTCGACCCGGAACACCTCGGCCAATTCGACCTCGTGACCTGCCTGGGTCTCATCTACCACCTCACGGACCCGATGGCGCTCCTGTTCCGTCTGGCGTCGGTGATGAAACCCGGCGCCCGTCTGGTCATGGAAACCCACGTGCTTTCCGAGAGAAGCACGCACGCCCATTTCGTCGAAGGCGCATTCTGGGGTGACGAAACCTACTGGTGGATCTTCGGAGACGAATGCCTGTCGGGAATGCTGCGTTCTGCCGGCTTTCGCGACGTAAATGTCGCGCTCAAGGCGGATTGCGACAGCAGGAACCCCCGCAACCCGCGCGTCACGGTCGAGGGCCATCCTGCAGGGGCCAGGGCATGGTTCACCGCCGTGAGGTCCTGAGCGGCGATGATCGATCGCGACAGGCCCGATTACACCCGGACTCCCGCAGCGCATGGCCGTGCCGTCTACGGCTACGCGCCGCTCAGTGACAGCACTCCACCCGTCGTCTCGATCATCACCCCCTATTTCGACAGCGACGCATCGTTCCTGGAGACGGCGGCTTCAGTGCTCGCGCAGTCGTTCCAGGCCTGGGAGTGGGTCATTGTCGATGATGGCAGCCGCGATGCCGGCGCACTGGAACGGCTCGACAGGGTCCGCTCGGGTGACACCCGGATCAAGGTGGCTGTGCAGCCGAACGCCGGCCCCTCCGCCGCGAGGAACCGTGCAGTTGACCTTTCAACGGGGCGCTATCTCTGCCTGCTCGACAGCGACGACATGCTCGAACCGACCTTCCTCGAGAAGTGCATCTGGTTCCTCGAGTCCAATCCGGAGTTCGGCTTCTGCAACTCGTGGTCGGTCAACTTCGGCGAGGAAGAGTTCCTCTGGCAGGTCGGGTTCGAACGCGGGAAGGCGCATCTGCAGGCGAACAGCGGCCCGCCGCTCTCCGTGATCCGGCGCCGGGCCTTCGAGGACTGCGGCGGCTTCGACGAATCCATCCGCCTCGGCCACGAGGACTGGGATTTCTGGCTGGCAATGGCCAAGGCAGGGCACTGGGGATACACGATCCCCGAATATCTGGAGTGGTACCGCAAGCGGAGCAGCGGACGTTTTGCGCAGGTCATGCGGGACGGAACCTTGAACCGGGAGTTCGAGAACCGGATTGCCACGAAGTACGCGAACCTCGACACCTGTTTCCCCGCACCGCAGCGTCGACCGTCCGAGGCCTTCGAGGCGGCCTCAGCCACGATGCCGTTCACGAATCCGCTTGCCCGGGGCGGGGACACGGGGCGGATCCTGTTCCTGGTCCCCTGGATGGTCACCGGAGGGGCGGACCGGGTGAACCTCGACTGGATATCCCTGCTGCTCGAGAACGGCTATCGGGTGTCGGTCTGTGCCACGCTGGAGTCGCACCACAACTGGCATCACGAATTCGCCAGGCTCACACCGGACGTTTTCGTTCTGCCCGCATTCCTCAGACTCGTGGATTTCCCGCGATTCATTCTCTACCTGATCCGGTCGCGCGGAATCGACACGGTACTGATCACGGGCAGCACGCTGGGTTATCAGTTGCTTCCCTACCTGCGGGCGTTCTGCGAGGGCGTGACCTTCGTCGATCTCTGCCATGTCGAGGAGCCGCACTGGCTGAACGGCGGGCACCCGCGGTTCGGCGCGGGCTATCAGGACGCGCTGGACCTGAACCTCGTCACCACGGCGCATCTGCGGGAATGGATGGTCGGTCGCGGGGCAGAGCGGCAGCGCATCTCGGTGTGTCATTCCGGGATCGACGCCGCGCCGTACGTCGACGCAGGCGCCATCCGCACCCGTGTGCGGGCCGAACTGGACATCGGGCCGGAAATGCCCGTGATCGTTTTCGCCGGCCGGATCTGCGAGCAGAAACGTCCGCGCTTCCTTGCGGAAATCCTGCATGCGCTGGCCGATCGTGGACTCGTGTTCCGCGCGCTGGTGATCGGCGACGGCGAACTCCGGCCGATGCTCGAGGAACTGGTCCGTGATCACGGACTCGCAGGCACGGTGCGCTTCCTCGGAGGCGTGGAGCACGCACGCTGGCTGGAGATACTCGCCGCTGCCGACATGTTCCTGCTGCCGTCCCAGTACGAGGGCATATCGGTCGCCCTCCTCGAGGCCATGGGCGCGGGAGTGGTACCCGTCGTCGCCGCCGTGGGCGGGCAGGCCGAAGTCGTCAGCGGAAGCGCGGGCTTCATCGTTCCGCACGGCGACCGGGAGCTCGATGACTACGTGGCGGCGCTCTCCGGGCTGATCACGCATCCCGAAACGTGCAGGGCCATGGGCGATGCGGCAAAGACACGCATCGGGTCCGACTTCAGCCGTGCGGCAACAGCCGTGAAGCTGAGAGCGGCGCTCGATCTGGCGCGGCAACTCTCGGCATCCGAATCCCGCCTCCCGGTGGCCCGGGGGCTGGGGCTGGAATTGGCGACACAGGCGGTCGAATATGCACGGCTGACCCGGGTCGCCGACGGGCTGTGGAGCCATTGGCTTCAGACGCGGCACGGCAGCACGGCGCCACCGCCTGCCGACCTGCCCATAGGCGGGGTACTCCGGCTGCTCGCCGCACTTTCGAGAACCCGCCCGGGAGCCATGCTGCTCCGCAGTGCAGGATTGCGCCGTCTGGCGCATCGGGTGATCGAGAAACTGGAAGCCAGGCAAGCGCGCAGCGACGCCGACCGGGGCGCATGAGGGTCCTGCTCGCAGCGCATCAGTTCCTGCCCGAGTATTCGGCCGGAACCGAGGTGCTCACCGCTGAAACCGCTCGGGAACTGCAGGCCCGTGGCCACGAAGTCTCGGTATTCGCCGGGCACCCGTACCGGGGATCCTGCGAGGATCACGAGCGCTTCGAGAGTTACTCCTTCGAAGGCATCGAGGTCACGCGCTTCCGCCATTCCCACTCGCCGATGGGGGGCGTCAGCAATGTCATGGCGCTCGAGTACGACAACCCGCTGCTCGCGGAATTCTTCCGCAAGCACCTCGAGCGTACGCGCCCGGATGTCGTGCACTTCTTCCACCTCCAGCGCCTGTCGGCATCGGCACTGGCAACCTGCCAGTCACTGCGGATCCCCACGGTGCTCACCGTGACCGACTTCTGGCCCCTCTGCCCGACCAACCAGTTGATGCTGCCGGACAACTCGCATTGCCCCGGCCCGTCGGCCGACGGTGCGAACTGCCTGCGCCATATCGCATGGCTGCGCCTGCCGGCCGCGCTGCGCTGGCTGGTCACGCTCGCTCCCCGGCCGTTGTGGTCGCTGGTAGTGAGGCTCGCGCGCAGTGGTATGGCCCCGGATCTGCCGGCGGTCGCGCAGGTGCGGTCGCTGGCGGACCGCCCCGGCTTCATCCGCAACACCATCGCAGGTGCGGACCGGATCTTCGTGGCGACGCGGTTCATGGCGAGGGCGGTCGAGAGCCTCGGTGTCGACGCGCGCAAGGTATCGGTGCAACCCTTCGGGATCCGCTACACGGCGCGCACAGCTGCACGCGCGCCGGATGAGGGGCCACTGCGCATCGGTTTCATCGGAACGCTGTACGAGCACAAGGGCGCCCATGTACTCGTCGAGGCGCTCCGTTCGATACCGCGCACACTTCCGGTAACAGCGGGTTTCTACGGTGACACGGCACAGTTCCCCGCATACTTCACGGCACTGCGGGATCTGGCGCACGGGGATCCGAGAATCGAGTTCCGCGGCACCTTCCCGCAGCGAGAGATTGCGAAGGTGATGGAGGGTCTGGACGTGCTGGTGGCACCGTCGCTCTGGCACGAGAACTCGCCTCTGGTCCTGCTGCACGCGCAGGCCGCGGGATGCCCTGTCGTGGGCTCGAACGTTGCCGGGATCTCGGAACTGGTTCACGACGGGGAGAACGGTTTACTGTTCGCGCCCGGGGATGCACCGGCACTCGCCCGCGCGCTGGTCCGTCTGGCGGACGATCGCAGCCTCCTCCGGCAACTCGGCAGCCGCGCGATGCGCGTCAAGCAGATGACCGAGTACGCCGACGAACTGATACGCACCTACCGTGAACTGGCCAACCTTTCAGAGGGGCGCACATGACAGCCGTCTCGGCGCGGGATTCCCGGCAGGCACGCATGCCCCATCAACGTCCGCTCCGTTGCCTGATCCTTGGCGGACGGGGTTTTCTGGGCTCGCACCTCTGCGACGCAATCGTCGGGAGCGGTCATAGCGCGAGAGTGTTCGACCGTCCCAAGGTGCCGGCGCCGGAGAATTCACCCGGCGCCCTGGCGGCCGAGTTCATCGAAGGTGACTTCGCCAACCCCCGGGATCTGGACGAGGCCCTTGAGGGCATCGACGTCGTATTCCATCTGGTGTCGACGACGTTGCCCAAGACATCCAACGACAACCCTGTCTACGACCTCGAGACCAATGTTGTAGGCACCATGCACATGCTCGAGGCGGCACGACGGAATGCGGTACGCAAGGTCGTCTTCAGCTCATCAGGCGGCACGGTGTATGGCGACCTCAGGCAGGTACCCGTTCCCGAGTCGCATCCCACGGATCCCGTGTGCTCTTACGGTATCGGCAAGCTGACCATCGAGAAGTACCTGCACCTCTACCACACGCTGCACGGGGTCGATTACTGCATCCTGCGCATGGCAAACCCCTATGGTCCGCGCCAGCGCGCGACCGGAGTGCAGGGAGCGGCAACGGTTTTCCTGCACAAGGCGATGGCGGGCGAAACGCTGGAGATCTGGGGGGACGGCTCCGTGGTCCGCGACTACCTGTACGTGGACGACGCGGTGGATGCGCTCTGCCGCGCGATGACCCACGTTGGCGACCGGAAGCTGTTCAACATCGGCAGCGGCGTCGGGCACAGCCTGAACGAGGTGATCAGCAGCATCGAAACGGTTCTCAGTTGCGAGGTCCGCCGCCGGCATCTGCCGGGACGGCCCTTCGATGTACCCACCAACGTACTCGATATCGCCCTGGCTCGGGAGCATCTCGGCTGGCAGCCGAGCACCGCGCTGATGGAGGGACTGACACGGACGATCGAGTGGATACGCCGCAGTTCCCCCAACCTGACCGAGGGGCCGGCAGCTTGATCGCGCTCCGCACACCGGCCGGGCAGTAGCCTGATGTCAAGCCCGGCGGAAACCCGAGACGCGGGGCAAACGTCCGCAAGCGGGTGCGACGGGTCGACTGCGGTCATCGTCGTCAACTGGAATGCGGGCGAGACGCTGCTGGATTGCCTCGCCGCGCTGGAACGCCAGACCGTTACAGTGTCGCGGACCATCGTGGTGGACAACGGCAGCACCGACGGGTCGATCGCTGCAGCCCGAGCCCGCTTCCCGCACATCGAGGTGATGATGCTCGGGCGCAACACCGGCTTTGCGCACGCGAACAACGTGGCGCTGGAACACACCGATGGCGTCCGCTGGGTCGCGCTGCTGAATCCGGACGCGCGCCCGGAGCCCCGGTGGCTCGAAGAACTGCTTCGTGCGGCAGCCGTTCACGCCGGCTATGCGTTCTTCGCCAGCAGGCTGCTGTCCGGCATTGACCCCGAGCTGCTGGACGGCGCGGGCGACAGTTACCACATGGCCGGGCTTCCCGGGAGGGCGGGGCACGGCTTGCCGGCGGCAGGACGCTTCACCGCGACGCGGGAGGTTTTCTCGGCCTGCGCGGCAGCGGCACTGTATCGCCGCGACATCCTGCTTGAGGCAGGCGGTTTCGATGACAGGTTTTTCTGCTACCTCGAGGACGTGGACCTCGGCTTCCGCCTGCGCTTGCGCGGCCATCGCTGCCTGTACGTGCCGGGAGCCGTGGTGCATCACCT
>CAIXOY010000557.1 GCA_903921135.1 uncultured Gammaproteobacteria bacterium | reverse complement strand
CGGTCAGCAAGTTGGGCGGACCATCCTTTTCAGCAACACGACGGGCCTCAGCGACAGCAGCTGCATAGCTGTTATCTACCACCCAGTCTTTTTTCTCGGAATCCCAGTAGCCCGTCTCGGCGCCGTCTATCGTCTGGTAAAGCAGCGCCACCCGACCAAGCCGTACGAAAGACACGGTACGAGCATCCGGGCCTGCCCCCAGAAGGCCGTCGTAGGCCTCAAGGGTGCGACCATACTCGAGCTCGATCTGGTAAGCCTCGATGATGCGGCGATACTTCTCCGAGATCGTCACGTCCGCGCGGGGCATGATGTCCTGCAAGGTCTTCACGCGGCTGGTGCGCTCAGCCAACAGGAACGGCGTGTCAAGGGACACGAACTTCTCCAGGGTGTCGACCATCCGCTGCATGAGCGGCTGCACTTCGCGGCTGGTCGTCTCGATCTCGAGGAGCTGGGCCTCGATCGAGGAAACCTCGTCTTGCTGCGCCTTGACCTGCTTCTCGAGTTGACTGTTGTACTTCTCGAGACTCTCGGCGTCCGCGATCGCCGTTGCGTAGCGGCTGGCCGCATCCTGCAGGCGGTCACGGATCTCGTTGATGCGCTTCTGCGAGGACGCAGCCGCTTTGTCGGCTTCGCCCTGGGTGGCGATGGCCTTGTCGAGCGACTGGGCAGATGCCTGCTGTGCGGCAACTGCCACCACGCCTGCCACCACGACGGACGCCAGCGTCCTCGTGATCCTGGTGATGGAAAGACTCATGACGGATAGCGCCTCCTGATCTGGACGGACCGAAGCTTGGGAACCTGAAAAATTGAGAAGACCGAGCAACATCAAAACAACCTTGCACAAATTATGTTATGGCGCGCTCGGGTGTTACCCCCGTAACGAACACCGCCAATGTCAGTGCGGCCGTACTGTAGCTTCTCGAATTCGGAGTGGCAAGACGGATTCAAGCATCCGATAAAAAAACATTCGGGTCGCATGGAACCCGTTCCACGGGACGGTCCCGCCGCTCGCTGGCGCCGTCGGGAAACGCGCACCCCGGGGCGCGCGACGCGAATGGAAAATGGTGTGGACGACGAGCGCCCTCCTTGCACTATACTTCGCGCCGACTCGCGGACCCTCGGGCACCGCACCGGGTCAGAAGTAAGAAGAATTCGCAGGGGAGAGCCAATGAGCGCAAGCATCGAGGCCCTTTCACAGCACTGGGCCACGGCGATTTTCGTGCTCGTGATCCTGGTCGTGTGTGGCGCGATGATCCTTGTCTCCGCTTTTGTGGGTGGCAGGACGCGTGGACGCGCCAAAAATGAAGCCTTCGAGTCGGGGGTGGTTGGCGCAGGCACGGCGCAACTCCGTCTTCCCGCCAAGTTCTATCTCGTCGCCATGTTCTTCGTGATATTCGACGTCGAGGCCCTCTATCTCTACGCCTGGGCAGTCTCGGTACGCGAGAGCGGTTGGGCGGGCTTCATCGAGGCCACCATTTTCATCCTGATCCTGTTCGCGGGACTGGTGTACTTGTGGCGAGTCGGCGCGCTCAAGTGGGCACCGTCGATGCGCAAGGCGCGCTCCCGCGCCAGTGATCTCTCGGAGGGCTGAGGTGGATTACAAACTCACTCCCATCGTCGTATCGGACCGCGGCGCACCCGCGCCGAAGAAAAGCGCCCCCACGGAGCACGCAGACCCGCTCGCGCAGCAGGTCCATCGCAGCGTTTTCATGGGCAAGGTGGAAGACGTCCTCCACAAGACCGTGAACTGGGGCCGCAAGAACTCGCTCTGGCCCTACAACTTCGGTTTGTCTTGCTGCTACGTCGAGATGGCCACTTCGTTCACGGCTCCGCACGACGTCGCCCGGTTCGGCGCAGAGGTTATCCGCGCCTCACCCCGGCAGGCCGACTTCATGGTCATCGCGGGCACCTGCTTCATCAAGATGGCGCCGGTCATACAGCGGCTCTACGAACAGATGCTCGAGCCGCGCTGGGTGATCTCCATGGGTGCCTGCGCCAACTCCGGCGGCATGTACGACATCTACTCCGTGGTGCAGGGCGTCGACAAATTCCTGCCGATCGACGTGTACATCCCGGGTTGCCCACCGCGCCCGGAAGCCTTCCTGCAAGGCCTGATGCTGTTGCAAGACTCCATCGCCACCGAGCGACGCCCGCTGTCGTGGGTCGTGGGGGATCAGGGCATCCACAAACTTGAAGTGCCCTCGCAGCGCGAGCAACGCCGCGAGGAAAGGATGAGCGCGACCACGCTGCGCGCTCCGAACCAGGTCTGAGGGGCAGCTTAGCGTGGGCAAGTCAGGCGCATCGACGAACGGGCTCCCGGGCAGCCAGCACCCCGTCATCGCGGAGCTGTACCAGCGCTTCGGCGCCGCCCGGATCCAGTACCAGGAAACACTGGGCAACGTTCCCACGGTATGGGTGTCACGTCAGGACGCCACCGCCGTCCTGCGTTATCTGCGGCAGGCACCAAAGCCTTACTCCATGCTCCTCGACCTGCACGCCGTGGACGAGCGCCTGCGCCGTCACCGCGAAGGCCTCCCGGGCGCGGACTTCACCGTCTTCTATCACCTGCTCTCCATCGAGCGGAACAACGACGTCCGGATCAAGGTAGCCCTCGCTGCCAACGATCTGCACCTGCCGACCGCCACCGGGATCTGGCCGAACGCCAACTGGTACGAGCGCGAGGTCTGGGATCTCTACGGGATCGAGTTCAAGGGCCACCCCCACCTCGTGCGCCTGCTGATGCCGCGCACCTGGGAAGGGCACCCGCTGCGCAAGGACTACCCGGCGCGCGCTACCGAATTCGATCCGTTCACCCTGGACAACGCCAAACAGGATCTGGAGCAGGAGTCGCTGCGTTTCATTCCCGAGGAGTGGGGGATGTCGCGGGGCACCGCAAACTCCGACTACATGTTCCTGAACCTGGGGCCCAACCACCCCTCGGCGCACGGCGCTTTCCGCATCGTGCTGCAGCTCGATGGCGAGGAAATCCTCGATTGCGTGCCCGACATCGGCTACCACCACCGTGGCGCCGAGAAAATGGCCGAGCGCCAGTCGTGGCACTCCTTCATTCCTTACACGGACCGCATCGACTACCTCGGCGGGGTGATGAACAACCTCGCCTACGTGATGGCCGTGGAGCAACTGGCCGGCATCGAGGTGCCGGACCGGGTGAAGACCATCCGCATCATGATGTCGGAGTTCTTCCGCATCACCAGCCACCTGCTCTTCCTGGGCACCTACATCCAGGACGTGGGCGGGATGTCGCCCATCTTCTTCATATTCACCGACCGGATGAAAGCCTACGACGTGATCGAGGCCGTCACCGGTGGGCGCATGCACCCGGCCTGGTTCCGCATCGGTGGCGTGGCCCACGATCTGCCGCAGGGCTGGGACAAGCTCGTGCGCGATTTCGTCGAGTGGATGCCCAAGCGCCTGGACGAGTATGACAAGGCCGCGCTGCGCAACGGGATCCTGCGCTCGCGCACCATCGGTGTCGCCAAATACAACAGCGCGCAGGCGATCGAATGGGGTGTTACCGGCCCGGGCCTGCGTGCCACCGGCGTGAACTACGACCTGCGCAAGGCCCGCCCCTATGGTGGCTGGGAGAACTTCGAGTTCGAGGTGCCACTTGCGGCCAACGGCGATGCCTACGACCGCGCCGTGCTGCGCCTCGAGGAAATGCGCCAGAGCGTGAAGATCATCAAGCAGTGCCTCGAGAACATGCCCGCCGGCCCCTACAAGGCCGACCACCCGCTCACCACGCCGCCCCCGAAGGAGCGCACCCTCGCCCACATCGAGACGCTCATCAACCACTTCGTGGGTGTCTCATGGGGCCCGGTGATGCCGGCTGGAGAGGCCTGCCAGCTGATCGAGGCCACCAAGGGCATCAACAGCTATTACCTGACCTCGGACGCTGCCACGATGAGCTACCGCACGCGCATCCGCACGCCGAGCTTCCCGCACCTGCAGCAGATACCCTCGGTCATCCGCGGCGGCCTTGTCGCCGACCTGATCGCGTATCTCGCGAGCATTGATTTCGTGATGGCCGATGTCGACCGCTGAGGCAACATACATGACCGGTTCCGGAGCCCTGATCGCCAGCACGTCGGGCGATTTCGTGCTCTCCGAGGCAGAGATCCACGCGATCCGCCACGAGATGGAGCACTACGAAGATCCACGCGCAGCGAGTATCGAGGCGCTGAAGATCGTGCAGCACCACCGCGGCTGGGTGCCGGATGGCGCCATCGCGGCGATTGCCGGCGTACTTGGCATCGGCGGCGCCGAGGTCGAGGGCGTGGCCACGTTCTACAACATGATCTTCCGCCGCCCCGTCGGCCGGCACGTGATCAAGGTCTGCGACAGCATCTCCTGCTTCCTCACCGGTTATGAAGAGTTGCGCGCCGAGATCAGCCGCCAGACCGGTCTCGGCTACGGCGAAACCACCGCCGACGGCCGTTTCACCCTCCTGCCGGTGTGCTGCCTCGGCAACTGCGACCGTGGCCCCACCTTGATGATCGACGAGGATACGCACGGCCCGGTGGCGCCCACCGAGGTCACCTCACTGCTGGAGCGCTACACATGAGCGGCGCCGCGCGGATGCAGCCCGAAACCCACCCCCTCCTGTGGCGGCTCGATCACGGCGCCCCCATCACCGAGATCGGCGCCTACGAATCCCTGCAGGGCTACGCGGCGCTGCGCAAGGCGCTCTCGCAGATGGAGCCCGCAGCCGTCACGCAACTGGTGAAGGACGCCAACCTCCGCGGCCGCGGTGGCGCAGGCTTCCCCACCGGCGTGAAGTGGAGCCTGATCCCGATGGGGCCGGACGTCGGCCCCAAATACCTGATCTGCAACGCCGACGAAATGGAGCCCGGTACCTTCAAGGACCGCCTCCTGATGGAGCAGATCCCGCACTCGCTGGTCGAGTCGATGATCATCTCCGCCTGGGCCATCCAGGCGACGCGCGGCTACATCTTCCTGCGCGGCGAGTACGTGCTGGCAGCAGAGCGCCTGAACAAGGCTCTGGCCGACGCGCGCGCCAAGGGTTACCTCGGCAACAATATCCTCGGCACCGGCTGGAACTTCGATCTTTTCCTGCATACGGGCGCCGGCCGCTACATCTGCGGCGAAGAGACCGCACTCATCAACAGCCTCGAAGGCCGGCGCGCCAACCCGCGTTCGAAGCCGCCGTTCCCGCAGATCGCGGGCGCCTGGGGCAAGCCGACGATCGTCAACAACGTCGAGACCTTCTGCAACATCCCGGGCATCGTGTTGAACGGCGCCGAGTGGTTCACAGGCCTCTCAGCCGGCCGCAGCAAGGACGGCGGCACCAAGCTTTACGGCGCATCGGGCCGGGTACGCCGCACCGGAACGTGGGAATTGCCCATGGGCACCACGGGCCGTGAGCTGCTGGAAGAGCACGCCGGCGGCATGCAACCGGGCCTCAATCTGCGCTGCTGGCTTCCGGGTGGCGCCTCCACCGACTTCCTGCTCCCCGAGCACCTCGACCTTGCAATGGACTTCGACACCATCGCCAAGGCACGCAGCCGCATGGGCACAGGGCTGATCACAGTGGTCGACGACCAGCAGGACATCATCGCGGTGACCCGCAACCTGATCGACTTCTTCGCCCGCGAATCCTGCGGCTGGTGCACGCCCTGTCGCGACGGCCTGCCCTGGACGGCGAAACTCCTCGCCGCGCTCGAGCATGGCGAGGGCGCCCCCGGCGATATCGAAACACTCGAGAGCCTCTGCGGCCTGCTCGGGCCGGGCAAGACGCATTGCGCGCTTGCCCCCGGCGCGGTCGAGCCCCTGCAGAGCGCCCTCAGGTTCTTCCGTGAGGACTTCGAACGCGGCATTGCCGCGATACCAGCACATGCGCGCGCGGCAGCCGGAGGCACGCCCTGATGGCGATCATCCACGTAGACGGCAAGCAGTACGAGGTCGACGGGGCTGACAACCTGCTCCACGCCTGCCTTTCACTCGGCCTTGATATCCCCTACTTCTGCTGGCATCCGGCGCTCGGCTCTGTCGGCGCCTGCCGCCAGTGCGCGGTGAAGCAATACGCCAACGCCGACGACAAGCGCGGCAGGCTCGTCATGTCCTGCATGACGCCGTCCACCGACAACTCCTGGATCTCGATCGAAGACGAGGAAGCAAAGTCCTTCCGCAAGAGCGTCGTCGAGTGGCTGATGATCAACCACCCGCACGACTGCCCCGTCTGCGAGGAAGGCGGCCATTGCCACCTGCAAGACATGACGGTGATGGCAGGCCAGGTCACGCGGCGCTACCGCTTCAACAAGCGCACGCACAAGAACCAGGACCTCGGCAGCTTCGTCAACCACGAGATGAACCGCTGCATCGCCTGCTACCGCTGCGTCCGCTATTACAAGGACTACGCGGGCGGCACCGACCTGGGCGTTTTCGGCGCACACGACAACGTCTACTTCGGCCGCGTGGCCGACGGGCAACTCGAGAGCGAGTTCTCCGGGAACCTGGTCGAGGTCTGCCCCACCGGCGTCTTCACCGACCGCACCCACTCCGCCCGCTACAACCGCAAGTGGGACATGCAGTTCGCGCCGAGCGTCTGCCAGCAGTGCGCCGTGGGCTGCAACACCAGCCCGGGTGAGCGCTACGGGGAACTGCGCCGCATCGAGAACCGCTTCAACGGCGCGGTAAACCACTACTTCCTCTGCGACCGCGGCCGCTTCGGCTACGGCTATGTGAACCTGAAAGACCGCCCGCGCCAGATGCTGGCCCGCTCCGGCACCGAGTTCGAGGCCGCCTCGCCGCAGGGCGAACTGGACCGCCTCGCCTTCACGCTGCGCGATGCAGAGCGCATCGTCGGCATAGGCTCGCCGCGCGCCAGCGTCGAAGCGAACTTCGCGCTGCGCGAGTTCGTGGGCGAAGGCAACTTCTCGAACGGGATGGACGCTGGCGGGAGCGCGCTGGCCGCGCGGGTGCTGAGGCTGCTGCAGGACAGCCCCGCACGTAGCCCATCGCTGCGCGACATCGAAGGCTTCGATGCCGTGATCGTGCTGGGCGAAGACGTCACGCAGACCGCGCCCCGTGTGGCGCTGGCGCTGCGCCAGGCAGTACACGGCCGGGCGGTGGAACTCGCCGCAGAAAAACGCGTACTCGAGTGGCAGGCCGAGGCGATCGCCAACATCGGCCAGCACGAGCGTCATCCGCTCTACATTGCCAGCGTCGACGCCACGCGGCTGGACGACGTGGCAGCCGCCTGCCATCACGCCAATGCAGATGCCATTGCCGCGCTGGGCTTTGCGGTGGCACACGCGATCGATCCCGCCGCGCCGGCCCCGAGCGCCGCACTCGATGCAGACGCAGCAGCCCTTGCGGCCAGCATCGCGGCTGCGCTCTCTGGCGCGAAAAAACCCCTCGTCGTTTCCGGCACGGGCGCAGGCTCGCTCGCCGTACTCGATGCCGCAGCCAACATCGCCCGCGCACTGTGCAGCAAGGGCTTGCCTGCAGGCTTGAGCCTCGCCGTACCCGAGGTGAACACACTCGGCGCAGCCATGATCGGCGGGCAGGATGTCGAGCAGGCACTGGCCGCAGTGGACGCAGGCACCGTGCTGGTCATCCTCGAGAACGACCTCTACCGCCGCGCACCGGCGGCAGTGGTGGATGCAGCCCTGGAGCGCGCCCGCTGCGTGCTGGTGTCCGATCACCAGCTGAGCCCCACGGCGCAGCGCGCACATGTCGTGCTGCCGGCCGCCACCTTCGCCGAGGGCGATGGCACGGTGGTGAGCAGCGAAGGCCGCGCGCAGCGCTACTTCCAGGTCTATGACCCGGGCTACTACAACCTCGCCTCGCAAGTGCGCGAAAGCTGGCGCTGGATTGCGGGCCTGATGGCCTCGGCGCGCCGCACGGAAATGCCCTGGCAGACCCTCGACCAACTGACCGCCGCCTGCGCCGCTGGCATACCGGCACTGTCTGCCATCGCCTCTGCCGCACCGGGCGCTGATCTGCGCGTCTCGGGCCGCAAGATCGCACGCCAGCCACCGCGTTACTCCGGCCGCACCGCGATGCGCGCGAACGTGTCCGTACACGAACCCCGCGCCTCGCAGGATCCCGACACCGCACTGACCTTCTCGATGGAAGGCTACGGCGGGCCCGCGGAGCCGGGTGCGCTGATTCCCTTCGCGTGGTCGCCGGGCTGGAACTCCCCGCAGGCCTGGAACAAATTCCAGGACGAAGTGGGTGGTCACCTGCTCTCGGGCGATCCGGGCGTGCGCCTGCTTGAAGGCTCGGGGAGCGGTGGTTATGCGCTTGCCAGCAACTCTGCTGCGTCGGCGATGGTCGTTGGTCCGCTCTACCACATTCACGGCAGCGAGGAACTCTCGGCGCGTGCGCCCGCGGCAGCGAGCCAGGTCCCTGCAGCCTACCTCGCACTGAATCCCGCGGATGCCGCAGCGCTTGGCCTCGAGGCCGGAGCCGTTGCGCGCTTCACCGTTGGTCCGGTGACGCTCGAGGCACCGCTCGCGCTGCGTGAGCATCTGGCGCGCGGCGTACTCGGCGTGCCGGCCGGCCTTCCCGGCCTTCCGTGGGCACCGCTCGCGGGTGAGGCGCATCTGGCACAGGGAGGAGAGTCATGAACCTGCTTCCGCTCCCCGATCTCCTTGCCATCGGCGCCGCCGTCGGCAAGGGCGTCGTCCTGCTGCTGATCGTGGTGCTCTTCGCTGCATACCTCAGCTTCATCGAGCGGCGGGTGCTGGCGCTCTGGCAAGACCGCTACGGCCCCAACCGCGTGGGGCCCTTCGGCATCTGGCAGCTGCCCGCAGACGTCATCAAGATGCTGTTCAAGGAAGACTGGATCCCGCCTTTCGCCGACCGGCTGACCTTCATCATCGCGCCGGTGATCGCGATGAGCGCGCTCTTCATCTCCTTCGTGATCGTGCCCGTCTCGCCCACTTGGGGCGTGGCAGACATGCACATCGGCATCCTGTTCTTCATGGCGATGGCAGGGCTCACGGTGTACGCGGTGCTGTTCTCCGGGTGGTCGAGCAACAGCAAGTACGCCCTCCTCGGGAGCCTGCGTTCTGCCGCGCAGACCGTGAGCTACGAGGTCTTCATGGGCCTCTCGCTGATGGGCGTGGTGGCGCAGGCCGGCTCTTTCAACATGCGCGACATCGTCGAGGCACAGCAGGGCATGTGGTTCATCCTGCCGCAGTTTCTCGGCTTCGCTACGTTCCTGATGGCGGCCATCGCCGTCACGCACCGCAGCCCCTTCGATCTGCCCGAGGCCGAACAGGAACTCGGTGCCGGTTACCACACCGAATACGCCGGCATGAAATGGGCGATGTTCTTCGTGGGTGAATACGTGGGGATCGTCGTGGTGTCAGCACTGCTCACCGCGCTCTTCCTCGGCGGCTGGTACGGCCCCGGGCCGGAGTGGCTGGCGGGCTTCTGGTTCTCGATCAAGACGCTGTTCTTCGTGATGCTGTTCATCCTGCTGCGCGCCGCGCTCCCGCGCCCGCGCTACGACCACCTGATGGCGGCGGGATGGATGGTCTGCCTGCCGCTGACGCTGCTGAACCTGCTGGTCACCGGCGCCGTGCTGTTGATGGAATGAGGACGCGCACATGAACATCCTCGGTAGCATTCTGGTCGGCATCGGCACCAACCTCCGCAGCATGTGGATGATCTTCGCGCACGGCTGGCGCAAGCGCGACACCATCCAGTACCCCGAGCAGAAGGTCTATCTGCCGCCGCGCTACCGCGGGCGCATCGTGCTCACGCGGGATCCGGACGGCGAAGAACGCTGCGTGGCCTGCAACCTCTGCGCGGTGGCCTGCCCTGTGGGCTGCATCTCGCTGCAGAAAGCCGAGCAGGACGACGGCCGCTGGTACCCCGAGTTCTTCCGCATCAACTTCTCGCGCTGCATTTTTTGCGGTCTCTGCGAGGAAGCCTGCCCTACCAACGCAATCCAGCTCACGCCGGATTTCGAACTGGCCGAATACAAGCGCCAGGATCTGGTCTACGAGAAGGAAGACCTGCTGATCGCCGGTACCGGGAAGTACCACGACTACAACTTCTACCGCGTGGCGGGAATGGCCATCGCCGGCAAGCCGAAAGGCGCTGCCGAGGCCGAGGCCCAGCCCATCGATGTGAGAACCCTGCTGCCATGAGGGCTTGCGCGTGGAACTGACTTTCTACACCTGCGCCCTCGTGGCGCTCGCTGCGGCCCTGCGCTGCGTCACGCACACCAACCCGGTGCACTCGCTGCTGTACCTGGTGGTGTTGCTGCTCGCGGTAGCCGGCATCTTCTTCGCCATCGGTGCTCCCTTCGCAGGGGCGCTGGAAGTGATCATCTACGCCGGCGCGATCATGGTGCTCTTCGTATTCGTGGTGATGATGCTGAACCTCGGCGCCGAAACCGCCGAACAGGAGCGCGCGTGGCTGAAGCCCCGTACCTGGATAGGGCCGGTGATTCTTGCCTCGATCATGCTGGGCTCGCTGGCCTTCGGCATCCTGCACGCACCGGGCACGACCGGCACCGCCACGGTGGGCGCCAAGCAGGTAGGCATCGCACTGTTCGGGCCCTATCTGCTCGTTGTAGAACTCGCCTCGCTGATGCTCCTCGGGGCGCTCGTGGCGGCCTATCACCTCGGCCGGGACGAGACGCGATGAACCAAGGGGGCCAGAACCATGCCTGAGACGGCCGGCATTCCCATGGAGCACGGGCTGCTGCTTGCAGCCGTGCTCTTCTGCATCGGTTTCGGCGGGCTCATGGCCCGGCGCAACATCCTTTTCATGCTGATCTGCCTCGAGGTGATGACCAACGCGGTGGCGTTGGCCTTCGTGGTCGCAGGCAGCCGCTGGGTGCAGCCCGACGGGCAGATCATGTTCATTCTGGTCCTCACGCTGGCGGCCGCCGAAGCGGCCATCGGCCTTGCGTTGCTGCTGCAGCTCTACCGCCGCCACCGCAGCCTCGACATCGACCTTGCGAGCGAGATGCACGGATGAACACGCTGCCACTCACTTTCCTTGCACCGCTGATCGGCTATCTGCTGCTCTCCTTCTCGCGCGGGAAGTTCTCCGAGAACACCTCCGCTGCGATCGGCGTGGGTTCGATGGGCGTGTCGGCCTCGGCAACGGCGCTCGCCATCCTGGGCTTCGACGGCGGCAGCCACGAAATGGTGCTCTGGACCTGGATGGCGGTGGGCGACTTCCGCCCGGCCTTCGGCCTGCACCTCGACGGGCTCTCGCTCACCATGCTGGGCGTGATCACGGGCGTGGGCTTCCTGATCCACCTGTTCGCGTCCTGGTACATGCGCGGTGAAGAGGGCTACTCGCGCTTCTTCTCGTACATGAACCTGTTCGTGGCCAGCATGGTGCTGCTGGTGCTGGGCGATAATCTGGTGATGCTGTATCTGGGCTGGGAGGGCGTGGGCGTCTGTTCCTACCTTCTGATCGGCTTCTATTACCGCACCGTGGCGAACGGCAACGCGGCGCTCAAGGCCTTCATCGTGACCCGCGTGGGCGATGTGTTCATGGCCATCGGCATGTTCATCCTGCTGCAGAAGCTGGGCACGCTCGATATCCAGGAGATGCTCCGCCTCGCACCACAGGTCTTCACCTCGGGTGACCCGGCGATCACTTGGGCCACGCTGATGCTGCTGGGCGGTGCGGTGGGCAAATCCGCGCAGCTACCGCTGCAGACCTGGCTTGCAGATGCCATGGCCGGCCCCACCCCGGTATCGGCGCTGATCCATGCCGCCACCATGGTGACGGCAGGCGTCTACCTGATCGCACGCCTGAACGGCCTCTTCGTGCTGGCACCCGATGTGATGGTGCTGGTCGGCGCCACCGGCGCACTCACACTGCTGATGGCAGGCCTCTGCGCCATGGTGCAAACCGACATCAAACGCGTGCTCGCCTACTCCACCATGAGCCAGATCGGCTACATGTTTCTCGCGCTCGGCGCGGGTGCCTGGCAGGCCGCGGTGTTCCACCTGATGACTCACGCCTTCTTCAAGGCGCTGCTCTTCCTCGGCTCGGGCGCGGTGATCCTCGGCTGCCACCATGAGCAGGACATCTTCAAGATGGGCGGGCTGCGCAAGACGCTGAAACTCGAGTACGCCTGCTTCCTGGTGGGCGGTGCAGCACTGAGCGCGTTGCCCCTGATAACGGCGGGTTTCTACTCGAAGGACGAGATCCTCTGGGCCCACTGGGCGCTCACGGATGGCCCCTCACCGCTCTTCTATGCGGGCTTGGTTGGTGCCTTCATGACCTCGCTCTACACGTTCCGCCTCATCTTCACCGTCTTCCACGGCGAAGAAAAAACCCATGCCCACGCTGGCCACGGCGTGGCCTATGCGCTGCCCCTGATCGTGCTGATGGTGCTCTCCACAGGCCTTGGCGCCATGATCCATCCTCCGCTTGCTGGCGTGCTGCCCGCATCCCCCGGAGCGGGCGGTGGCGAAGCGAAGCACACGGTCGAGATCATCTCCTCCGTCGTCGGCCTGGCCGGCATCGGTGCTGCCGTGGTGCTCTTCCTTGGTCGTCGCTCGCTGGTGAACACAGTGGCGGGCAGCGGCATAGGGCGCTTCGTGTCGGCCTGGTGGAAAGCCGCCTTCGGCTTTGATGCGCTGTACAACGTTCTCTTCGTGCGGCCATTCCTCTGGATGGCACGGCCCGGCCGCCGCGACACGCTCGACCGCACGATCGCCCTGCTGCCCGCCACGGTGCGCGGCCTGAATATGCTGGCAGTGCTGCCCCAGACCGGGCGCCTGCGCTGGTACGTTGCTTCCATGGCCATCGGCGCCTCGCTGGTGCTGGCCGCCGTCATGCTCACCCTGAACTGAGGAGCCACCGCACTCATGCTGCTCGCATGGCTCATCCTGATACCGCTCATCGGCGGCCTGCTCTGCTGGCAGAGTGACCGCTTCGGCAACACCCCTCCGCGCTGGATCGCGCTCATCAGCATGCTGCTGGTGACCTATCTGGCGCTCGATCTGTGGGCGAACGGCAATTACAGCCTCGCCACCGATGTGCTGGCCGCGCCCGAGTGGCAGCTGGAGCTCCAGGTGCCGTGGATCCCGGCCATGGGCATCAGTTTCCATCTGGCGCTCGACGGCCTCTCGCTTGTGCTGATCGTGCTCACGGGCTTCATCGGCCTGCTCTCGATCCTCTGCTCCTGGAGCGAGATCACGCGGCGCACCGGCTTCTTCCACCTGAACCTGCTGTGGATTCTCGCCGGCGTCATCGGCGTGTTCCTGGCGGTGGACCTCTTCCTGTTCTTCCTGTTCTGGGAAGTGATGCTGGTGCCGATGTACTTCCTGATCGCGCTCTGGGGCCATCGCGCCTCGAGCGGCAACTCACGGATCTCGGCGGCCACCAAGTTCTTCATCTATACGCAGGCCTCCGGCCTGCTGATGCTGCTGTCGATCCTCGGCCTCGTGTTCCTGAACCACGACGCCACCGGCATCCTGAGCTTCGACTACAACGACCTGCGCGGTGCAGCGCTGGCCCCGCATCTGGAATTCATCCTTATGCTCGGCTTCTTCATCGCCTTCGGCGTGAAGCTGCCGATACCACCCCTGCACGGCTGGCTGCCAGACGCCCACTCGCAAGCGCCCACGGCCGGCTCCGTCGACCTGGCAGGCCTGCTGCTGAAGACGGCGGGATACGGGATGATGCGCTTCGCGCTGCCGCTGTTCCCGAACGCCTCGCAGGATTTCGCACCGGTGGCCATGTGGCTTGGCGTGTTCGGCATCATGTACGGCGCGGTGCAGGCCTTCATCCAGACAGACATCAAGCGGATGGTGGCCTACACCTCCATCTCCCACATGGGCTATGTGCTGATCGGCATCTACGCCGGCAGCGCACTGGCGCTGCAGGGTGCGGTGATGCTGATGGTGGCGCACGGTCTTTCGGCCGCGGCGCTGTTCATCATGTGCGGCCAGATCTACGAGCGCCTGCACAGCCGGGAATTCGGCAAGATGGGCGGCCTCTGGTCGCGCATGCCGTGGCTTCCGCCGATCGGGCTGTTCTTTGCGGCGGCGTCCCTCGGCCTGCCGGGCACCGCGAACTTCATCGGCGAATTCCTCGTGCTGGCGGGTAGCTGGGAAGCGGCGCCCGCGGTCGTGATCGTGGCGGCAGCGGGCTTGGTTTTCGCATCCGTGTACTCGCTCGCGATGATCCACCGCAGCATGTTCGGCCCTGCTCGCTCCGAGGAGCCCATCGAAGGCTCCAACCCGCGTGAATTGACGATGCTGCTCGTCCTGGTGGCCAGCATCGTGTACTTCGGACTGTATCCGCAGCCCGTGCTTGACCTGGCAGCCGGCCCCGTGGCCCGACTGCAGCAGGTCTACACGCCGCCGGCACCCTGACAGGCGATGCAACCATGATCCTGGACGCGACACAGATCCTCGCCCTTGCGCCACTGATCGTGGTGACCCTCACGGCCGTGGCCGTGATGCTCGCGGTCTCCTGGCGGCGGCACCACTTCTTCAACGCCACGCTGACGGTGGTGGGGCTGAACGCTGCACTCGCCGCGACGATCTACGTACGGCAGCAGATCCCTGGCTCGCTTGCGATCACCGATCTGCTGGTCCTGGACCAGATCTCGCTCTTCGGCACCGCGGCAGTGCTGGTGTCCACGCTGGGTTGCGCGACGTTGCTGCACGCCTACCTCGAGGGCCTGAATGACAACCGCGAAGAGATGTACCTCATGCTCCTGATCGGGGCGGCCGGTGCACTGGTGCTGAGCGGTGCCCAGCATATGGCTTCTTTCTTCGTGGGCCTGGAGCTGATGTCCGTGCCCCTCTACGGGATGATCGGCTACATCATCAAGGACCGCCGCTCGCTGGAAGCCAGCGTGAAGTACCTCATCCTCTCGGCGACAGCCTCGGTGTTCCTGCTGTTCGGCATGGCGCTGATCTACGCGGCCACGGGCAGCATGACCTTCGCATCACTCGCAGGCGTCGAGCACTCCGGGCTGGTCGCTGCCGGCATCGCCATGATCCTGATCGCGATCGCCTTCAAACTTTCGCTGGTGCCGTTCCATCTCTGGACGCCCGACGTCTACCACGGCGCACCTGCGCCGGTGGGCGCCTTCCTCGCTACCGTCAGCAAGATCGCCGTGGTGGTGGTGCTGTGGCGCTGGTGGCAGGCAGCGGAACTGGGTTCCGATCCGGTGTATTCGAATCTGATGGCCGCGCTGGCGGCAATGTCGATCCTGGGCGGGAACCTTCTAGCGCTGGTGCAGAACAACCTGAAACGTCTGCTCGGGTACTCCTCCATCGCGCACTTCGGCTTCCTGCTGGCGGCACTGGTGGCGGGCAACGAGTTCAGCCAGGAAGCCATTCTCTTGTACCTGCTCACCTACATGGCGGCCACGCTCTCGGCCTTCGGTGTGGCAACGCTGATGTCTTCGCCCTACCGGGGCGACGACGTGCAAACGCTGGGTGACGTCCGCGGTCTGTTCTGGCAGCGGCCTTTCCTCGCCGCGGTGATGACGCTGTCGGTGCTGTCGCTCGGTGGCGTTCCGCTGACAGCGGGCTTCATCGGCAAATTCTATGTGATCGCGAGCAGCATGCGCTCGGAGCTCTACTGGCTGGTGGCGGTGCTCGTGGCGGGCAGCGCGATCGGCATCTACTACTACCTGCGGGTGATGATCAGTATGTTCCTGGCCGCTCCCGGCAAACGTCGTCTGGACGCGGAGCGGGACTGGGGTCAGCGCTCAGGTGGTGTGATGACGCTGGCTCTGGCGCTGTTCACCCTGGCGGTGGGGGTGTATCCGCAGCCGTTGATCGAGTTGCTGCGCTGAGGAAGGTTGTCTGTCGCGGGCATGGCCCGCTCCCACAAGGGATCAGCCTTTGTCGCGGGCATGGCCCGCTCCCACAGGGGATCAGCCTTTGTCGCGGGCATGGCCCGCTCCTACCAGAAAGAAGATGTCGCAGAAGGGTGTTGGAGCCCGGAATGTGGGAGCGCGCCATGCGCGCGACGACCAGATCCTCACGCGCCTCAGGCTGCACAGCCCCGCGGCGCTGAGAGCCCCGAGAGCCCCGAGCCCAATCCGGTCAATACTTCCCGGTGATGTAACCCTGAAGCTGATCGATCGTGTTGCGTTGCGCCGTCACGATCTGCATCAGGACGTCGCCAATAGCGACCATGCCGGTCAGCTTGCCGTCCTCGACCACCGGCAGGTGGCGGAACCGGCGCGACGTCATGAGCTCCATGCACTCTTCCATGCTCTGGTCCGGGCTGACCGTGACCAACGGTGCGCTCATCAATTCACGGACCGGCGTTTCGTGGGAGCGCTTGCCGGTGATGATGCCCTTTCGCGCGTAATCCCGCTCCGAGAAGATGCCAACAGGCTCGCCGTTGTCGACAACCACCAGCGCGCCGATGCCGTGGTAGGCGAGCAGAGCAACGGCTGCGTGCACGGTGTAGCCGGCGTCCACGGTGTAGACACCCTTCATGGCCTTGTCCGCGAGAATCTGCTTGACGGTGGGCACGGCTTTTCTCTCCGCAAATGCTTGAATCAGACGTTGATGATCGCGCAGTCCAATGCCCTGTACAAGACATCGGGCAGGCATCCGGCCGTCCACGCTTCACGTAACTGGACTAGGATTGGCACCGCAGTACAAATCGAGGTTTCGTTCGCATGGAAAGCATCGGCAGTCCCGGGCTCTGGGTGGCGTTTGGCATCATCGTGGTGATCATGCTGGCGGTGGATCTCTTCGTGGTGGGCGGCGGCAAACAGCACCGTGTCGGCGTACGCGAAGCCCTGATCTGGTCGATCGTGTGGATCTGCATCTCTCTCGCCTTCGCGGCGGGGCTCTGGGTCTATCTGGATGGCACTCATGGGCGCGAGGTGGCCACCAGTACGGCGCTGGAGTACCTCACCGGCTACGTGATCGAGAAATCCCTCGCTGTCGACAACGTCTTCGTCTGGTTGATGCTCTTTTCGTTCTTCGGCATCCCCATGGAGTTGCAGAAGCGGGTGCTGCTCTACGGCGTACTCGGCGCCATTCTGATGCGCACGGTGATGATCTTCGCGGGGGCGTGGCTCATCGCGCAGTTCCACTGGATCCTGTACGTCTTCGGTGCCTTCCTGCTGATCACCGGCATCAAGATGTACTGGGCCGCAGATACGGAACCCGACCTCGAGAAAAACGCCGCGATACGCTGGCTGCGCAGCCACATGAACATCACCCGCGAGCTGCACGGCGAGCGCTTCTTCGTGATGCAGGACGGGTTGCGCTACGCGACGCCGCTGTTTCTCGCGCTGGTGCTGGTGGAAATTTCCGACCTCATCTTCGCGGTGGACTCCATCCCGGCGATCTTTGCGATCACGACGGATCCGTTCGTGGTACTCACCTCGAACGTATTCGCCATCCTGGGGCTGCGATCCATGTACTTCCTGCTGGCAGATGCGGCAGACCGCTTCTCGCTGCTCAAGTACGGTCTCGCGATGGTGCTGATGTTCATCGGCGTGAAGATGATCCTCATCGATGTCTACAAGATACCGGTGGGCTTCTCGCTGGCGGTGGTAGCGGTGATTCTGGGATCGTCGATCGCAATGTCGTTGCGCCGCTCCGCCAAACGCTGAGCACGACGTCCGCGACAGGACAAGGCCACGACCGGGGCCTTGTCCGGTTTCAGCTGCCAGAGCGGCTGGCGCGCCAAACCTTCATCGCCTCTATCACCACAGGCATCACCGATACGATGATGATGCCGAAGATCAGAAGCGTGAAATTCTCCTGCACCACCGGCAGGTCGCCGAAGGCATAGCCGGCATAGGTGAAACTTCCCACCCATAGGAACGCACCGGCCACATTCCAGAACAGGAAAATCCGGTACGGCATGGCGCCCACCCCCGCCACGAAGGGGGCGAATGTGCGCACGATCGGCACGAAGCGGGCGATGACGATGGTCTTGGGGCCATGGCGCGCGTAGAAGCGCTCGGTGCGCTCGAGGTAATCCCGGCGGAAGACCCGTGAGTCCGGATTGCTGAAAAGCCGCAACCCTACCCGGCGCCCGATCGAATAGTTCACCGAATCACCCAGCACCGCGGCGATGAACAGCAGTACGGCCAGCAGATGCACATCGAGCCCGCCGGCAGCCGCGAGGGCACCTGCGGCGAAGAGCAGCGAATCGCCGGGCAGGAAGGGCGTGACCACCAGCCCGGTTTCGCAGAACACGATCAGGAAGAGGATCGCGTAGACCCACACCCCGTAGTCGCGGAACAGCTCCAGCAGATGCTGGTCGACATGGAGGATGAAGCTTGCGATCAGGCTGAGGATTTCCATGCGTCAGCCCCGCGAACTCAGGGTGAGTGAGAGGTTGGGTGGGAGCGGGCCATGCGCGCGACTCAGCCGTAGACGGGGAATCGCGCGCAGATGGCTTTCACCTTCTCGCGCGTCGCGGGAATCACGCTCGCGCTGGACCCGTTCTCGAGCGAATCGAGCACATCGCACATCCAGTGCGTCAGTTGCACCGTCTCGGCAAGCCCGAAGCCGCGCGTGGTGATCGCAGGCGTGCCCACACGGAAACCGCTGGTCACGGCCGGCGGGCGCGGGTCGCCGGGGACGGCGTTCTTGTTCACGGTGATGTAGGACTGACCAAGCGCTTCATCGGCGTCCTTGCCCGTGTAGGGCTTGCCGATCAGGTTCACGAGCATGAGGTGGTTGTCGGTGCCGCCGGAGACGATGTTGATGCCACGCTCGAGGAAGGTGGCAGCCATGGCGCGGGCGTTGTCGAGCACCTGCTGCTGGTAGACCTTGAACTCCGGCTGCAGCGCCTCGAGGAAGCTCACGGCCTTGGCAGCGATCACATGCATCAGCGGCCCGCCCTGCGTGCCGGGGAACACGGCAGAGTTCAGCTTCTTGGTGATCTCGTCGTTGGCGCGGGCAAGGATGATCCCGCTGCGCGGCCCGCGCAGTGTCTTGTGCGTGGTGCTGGTCACAACATCGGCAAAGGGCACCGGGTTCGGGTAGAGGCCCGCGGCCACGAGCCCCGAGACGTGCGCCATATCAACCAGGAAGTACGCGCCGACCGCATCGGCAATGGCGCGGAAGCGCGACCAGTCGAGGACGCGTGAATACGCCGAGAAACCGGCGATGATGAGCCGCGGCTTGTGCTCGTGCGCGAGGCGCTCGACCTGCGCGTAATCGACCTCGCCGGTGGCGGGATCCAGGCCGTACTGCACCGCGTTGTAGATCTTGCCCGAGAAGTTCGGCTTGGCGCCGTGGGTGAGGTGGCCGCCCGCATCGAGGCTCATGCCAAGGATGGTATCGCCGTGCTTGAGCAACGCGAGGAAAGCCGCGCTGTTCGCCTGCGAGCCCGAGTGCGGCTGTACGTTGGCGTAATCCGCGCCAAACAGTTGCTTGGCGCGCTCGATGGCCAGCACCTCGGCCTTATCGACTTCCTCGCATCCACCGTAGTAGCGCTTGCCCGGATAACCCTCGGCGTATTTGTTCGTGAGCACCGAGCCCTGCGCGGCGAGCACGCGGGGGCTCGCGTAGTTCTCGGAGGCGATCAGCTCGATGTGCTCTTCCTGGCGGCGCACCTCTGCATCCATGGCAGCAGCCAGTTCCGGGTCGAAACCATCGATGGACATCTGCTTGTCGAACATTGAGCTGTACCTCGGAATCGGGAGCGAAACGCGGCACGGCGGTGCCACGACGGACGTCCGGATTCTACCCGAAGCCTCGCGTGCTCCGACCTGCGGTTTTTTCGGTGTTCTGCCTGACGTTTCGCGCGGCTGCCACGCGTGGTAGCGTCGCCCCGCCAAGCAAGCGGAGGACGGGCCGTGGCAGACGGAATCAAGCGTCGTGAGTTCCTCGGTGTCGCCACCGCGGCCGCGGCCGGAGCGGGGCTGGCAGGCTGCGCGGGCACGGCAGCTCCTGCAGCGCAGGATGTGCAAACAGGCCCGGCCGATACCGCACTCACACCACCCCGCGCGACAGGCCAGCAGAGCATGCGCAACGCGCCCTTCCGCTTGGCCACCTCCGGGACACTGCCCCGGTCGGCTTCCCGCAGGATCTTGACCATCTGCTCTTCGGTGAAACGGCCCTTCCTCATGGTTCCCTCGCTTGTCAGCAGGGGCCATCCTCTCAAGAATCAAACGGTCCGAAAATCGCCGGGCAGGTCACGCCGTGTGGCTGGTCAATCCTCGGTGCGCACGAACAATCCGGTCCGGATCGGTCGCGCGAAGTCGCAGCTGGAAAGAAAAAAGATCCCGAGAGAAGCGAACACGCACCACACGCCCATGTAGCCCATCCCGAGCCGCGCAAGGACATCTTCCGGAATCGCTGCGTTTTCGGCGGCTGTGGGGTAATTGATCAGCGTAAGCAGAAGCCCGGCCAGCAACGTACCAATAGCCGTCGCGGCTTTGTCGACAAACGTCTGGTACGCGAATATCACGCCCTCCAGACGCTTGCCTGTCAGTTCGGCCACGTTGTCGGTAACGTCTGCATACAGCGAGTAAATGATGGATGCTGTCACTATCCACAACAGCTGGCTGAGGAAATCATAGACGGCAAGTAGCCACCACAGGCCCTCGCTTCCACGCTCCGGAATCAGCTTCAGAACCAGTAACGGCGGCAGGATCATGCTGATCGCCACCGATGCAGCCAGGAACCGGATAGCCATGATCTTCTTGTCGCCCTTGACGACAAACCTCCTGACGACAGGCGCGACCGCGAGCGAGGCGAGTGCTTCAACGACCATCAGGATGGTCATCTGCTCGCTGCCTATTCCGTAGAAAAAGCTGTACTGATAGATCCAGAGCGCGGCGGTTGTGCCGAGACCGATGCCCACAACCAGGCTCGACAGGAGCAACGCCCGCAGGGAGCGGATCTGAAAGAGCTGGCCGAAAGAGCGGGCCATGTCCTTCAGACCCGGAGTCTGCTCCGCGGTCTTCATGTGAAGACGCGGAATCTCCCGGTGAAGCCCGATGGAGGAGAACAGCAGCGAAGCCAGGATGACCGCTCCCCAAAAGACGGCGGCCTGCTGATATCCGGCGATATTGGTCTGGCCACTGGCGAATTCGGCGGAATCCTTGAGCCAGATGCCGTACATCGCGATCGTCATCACCGCACCGGTGAACCAGCTCGCCGAAATGGGAAGCGACGCAAGTCGGGTTCGTTCGTCATAGTCGGAAGTCAATTCCGCAACCAGGGTCCGGACCGGTACATCGAATGCCGCCATCGACAATCGCAGGAGAATCGACAGCGTCAGCAGATAACCGAACAGGGCCGACTGCGAACTCGCGTCCGAGGGTGGATACCACACGAGCACGTACAACACGGTCAGCGGCAGGATCGATGCGTACATGAACGGGTGGCGCCGGCCCAGACGGGAACGCCAGTTGTCCGACACGTATCCGATCAGCGGACTGGCAATTGCGTCAATCGTGAGCGCGATCGCGAGTGCCAGACCGGTCAGGGCGGCGGAAAGACCAACGACCTGACTGTAGAAAAAGAACAGGAAATAGTCGATCCCATTGCTGATGATGCCCGCGGTGGGGACTCCGCTGCACGCGAAAGCCAGCCGGGACAGCGGTGCAACCCTCGTCATCAGCAGGGAACCTTCGCCGGACTCTCAATCCGCCGCGTCAATGATCGCACACGTTTTTCTGAGCCGCCGCATCCGCAACCTCCGACGATGATGGCAGGCGTGCATCCGCCCTTGCAGCCACCTGACCGCGCGCCACGGCCGCGGCTTCATCCTGCCGCACCCAGACCGGATCGTTGCCGTCGTAGTAGCCGAGCAGATCGTGGCCGGCCCCATGCGTCGTATACCCCAGCAGACGCCGCACTCGTTCGTCGTACTGCCGCGCCGATTCCGGAGGAACCTCGAGAGTGTGGTTCTCCTCCGAGCGAAGCCAGCCCAGGCAATAGGTATTGATCAGTCCGGTCCGGGGAGCCTGGCTGCGGTTTGCACCGCCCCCATGCCAGGTCGATCCCAGATAGAAAAGAGCGGAGCCTCGGGGCATGACCGCCTGCACCTGATGCGCAAGGTCCGGCCTGTGCCACGCACGGAGAAAGCGATGGCTGCCGGGCACGACGCGCGTTGCCCCGTTCTCTGCCGTAAAGTCGGTGAACGCCCACATCACGCCGATCTGGAGTTCGAGTCCGGCGAGCTGGATCGGATAGCCGGTATCGTCGCGATGGAGTTGCTGGTCGCTCTCCCCCGGCAGGATCTCGATCCCCGTGGTGCTCCCGATCTGGTAATCGGCGCATGCGGGCAGGAGGATCGCATCGGCCACATCCAGTACCATCCGGTGCGAGATCAGCGCAGCGCAGGCCGGCGCATAGCGCAATACGCCACCGCACCGGAGTGTCTTCGCACCACTGAAGTCCGTGCGTTGGCTTTCATCAAACGCATCGAATTTCAACCGAAGCTCCGCAGAGCAGGCGTCAATCAGACTGACCGGAGCCAGGTTGCGGACAATCACGCCACCATCGCGCCGCAGCACATCGACGACATCTGCAGACGACGCATTCGTTTCAAACGACTTCAGCAACATGGTTTCACTCCCCGGCCACCGGGTTGCGGGCTAGTCCGGACCAAGCGCGCGCGGCCGGCGCAACGGGTTCTGGTCGTTGATAACGTCGCGCGGCCGGTAGGGTGCTTCAAGAAACTCCCGCTCACTGGCATCGAGTCTAAGCGCGAGCGCCTCGACCGCGACGTCGAGCTGCGATGTGTTTGCGGCTCCAACGATAGGTACGTTGGCTTGCGGGTTCCCGGCAACCCAGGCCATCGCCACATGCGCTCGGCTCACGCCACGGCGAGCCGCCACCTCGCAAACGCGACGCGCGATCTCACGATCGATTTCGTCGCCATAGAAACCCTGGTAAGGATCGTGGGCCGTACGCGCGGTCGCGCTTTCGTCGCGAGCAAGGAACCCCCGCGCCAGCGGGCTGAAGGTCGTGAGGGCGACGCCCTGGTCCCGGCAGCAGGGGAACATTTCGCGTTCCTCTTCCCGGTACAGCAGGTTGTACTGGCACTGCATGTTGACGAAGGTCGTCCAGCCGTTCATCGCGGCTGCGTGGTTCATCTTCGCGAATTGCCAAGTGTACATGGTCGATGCACCGAGATAGAGCACCTTTCCGGCGCGCACCGTCGCGTGCAGTGCCTCCATCGTCTCCTCGACCGGTGTTTCCGCGTCGAAGGCGTGGATGACGTACAGATCGATATGGTCGGTACCGATGCGTTTCAGCGACCGGTCTATGGAAGTGGCGATGTGCTTGCGCGAAAGGCCGCGGTCCTCCGGGTCCTCGCTCATGGGATAGAAGACCTTGGTTGCAAGCACCAGCTTGTCTCGCGAGGTCATCTTCAGCAGATTCTGCCCGACTACTTCCTCGTTGCGGCCAAGCGAATACCAGTCCGCCATGTCGAAGAAGTTGATGCCAAGTTCGAGCGCGCGCCGCAAGACAGGAATCGAGGCGGGCTCATCCAGCACCCAGCGTTTCCAGGCCGAACTTCCCATCGACATCGTGCCGAGGCAAAGCGGGGAGACCTCGAGGTTCGTCGTCCCGAGGCGGCGCAGGTTCATGTGTGGGCCGCTCGCGTCAGAGCGGCGGCGACGCAGGGTGTCGGCAGGTCGCAGGCCAGGCGCTGCCAACCGTATGCATCACGCTGCGCCATTGGTTGAAGCATGCACGCCCAATGTGCGGCTGCCAGCTCAGGGTCGAAACCGTCGATGGACATCGTCTTGTCAAACATGGGCTTTGCCGCGGAAGGGGCTCTGCGCAGCACATCACAAGCGCAGCGCGACGACCAGTGTATAGCACGCCATGTAGATCAGAATCAACGAACCCGCGGTCCAGAACGTCGCCCGCACCTCATGGGTCTGCGCGGTGATATAGGCGCCGAAATGCAACAGTCGCGACACGACATAGCCGTACAGCATCCAGCGAGCGAAGTTAAGCGACGGATCGGTGAGAACGAAAAGAAGCCCGGCGACCAGGAAGAACGGCAGGTTTTCGAGGTCATTCAACTGAATGCGCCGGATTCGCTCGACGCGCTCATTGGGCTGAAGCTGTTTGGGGTCAGGCTCCGGATTGAGCGGCGTCTTCCTGATGTCCTCAGGCGAGCGGAAGCCCCCATTCTCCTGCAACATCCGAACGACCGTGAGCCAGGACATGGCGACGGCCTTGAGAATCATGAGACTTGCCGCGATCGCGTAGATCGCGAACACCGGGTTTTGCAGCGTGATCTTGTCCATGAGGTCCCCTGAAATCCCGAGCCATGGCGGCTCTTGCAGCAACGCTAAAGCTACCCGGACAACCCGGCCTTCGCGAGACCCTCGGCAATACGCCTGAGGTCGTCCTTGTTCGTGTAGGGCTGTCGGCCGAAATGCTCGTTGAAGGAATACTTCGGGTTAATCCGCTTGAGTTCGCCCCAGATGCGCCGCGCTTCATCGACTTCTCCGAGATGGCCGAGAGCGGATACGAGCGCAGCGCGGGAAAAATCCGTGGTGGGTACCAGAAGGATGCGCTGCCTGAGGGCCAGGACCGCCGCTTCGAAGCGGCCGGCTACGAGGTTGGCGACTCCGAGCAAATGCAGGTACTGCTGGGTATAGGCAGGATCGAGCGCCATGGCGCGCTCGAGCATGGGAATGCCCTCCAGCGGCCTCCCCAAGAACGTCGCGAAGTTGCCCAGGCAGGCATAGGCCTCGGTGCAGTTCGGATTCAACGTCAGCGCCCATTCGGCTTCTGCCTTCGCCCGATCAAGATCCCTTTGGTATGAGGCAAGTATCGAGGCGACAACGTGTGCCATCGGCTCGTCCGGGTCGCATTGAATGGCGTGCCCGACATTCTGTTTGGCGAGTGCCAGGGAGTCGACGGCGTCGTCGCTCCAGCCGTTCTGATAATCGTAGAGATAGGCCCAACCGAGCCCCGCATAGGCCTGCGCATAGTTGGGATCGAGCTCGATCGACAGGGCAAAATGTTTTACTGCCTGCTCGAAGGTCTCTCTGGTCTTGTGTTCTCCCAACAGGAATTCCCGACCGCGCAGGAGATGGTCGTAGGCGTTGAAATCGCTGGTACCACCGGTCGCAAGTCGCGCCTTCTCTGCAGGGCTCAAGGTCACCCTCAGCGCGTCGACGATATGGCGGGTAACGTCGTCCTGGACTTCAAACAGGTCGGAGAGATCACGGTCGAAACGCTCGGCCCACAGATGCGCGCCGTTGGTGGCGTCGATCAGCTGCGCGGTGATCCTGATGCGATTGCCGGCACGTCGGACGGAGCCTTCCAGTACATAGCTCGCTCCGAGGGCGCGGCCTACCTCCCGCAGATCGACTGCCTTGCCCTTGTAGGTAAAGCTGGAGTTGCGCGCGATCACCATCAGCCCGGAGACCTTCGACAGGTCGGTGATGATGTCCTCGCTGATACCGTCGGAAAAATACTCCTGTTCCGGGTCGCCAGACCTGTTCTCGAACGCGAGTACGGCGATTGAAGGCTTGGCCTGCTTGACCGCAAAACGCGGCAGCAAAGGCACGCCTGCAGCACCCTCCCTGCGCACAGCGTAGACGCGCAAAGGCCGCGCAATATTCTTCAACTGCTGCTCGCCGCGATCCTCGAGGGCGGCATCCAGCTTTCCTTCCACCTCGCGGAAGATCTTGTCCGACACAAGGATGCCGCCTGGCTCGGCGAGCCCCTCGAGTCGCGCGGCGACATTGATGCCCTCGCCGTAAACATCACCGGTGTCATCGATGATCACATCGCCGAGGTTGAGACCTATGCGGAGTTTGAGCGGCGTATCCCCGACTGTGTCGGCCGCCGGTCTGTTCTGTATCGCCATCGCGCATTTGAGAGCGGCAAATGGACTGGCGAACTCGGCGAGGAAGCCGTCTCCGGTAGTCTTGATCAGCCGGCCACGGTGCTCCGCCAGACTCGGCTCGATCACGTCGCGCTGCAGCGCACGAATCGCACCGAAAGTGCCTTCTTCGTCGCGCTCCATCAACGCGGAGTAGCCCGCCACGTCAGCGGCGAGGATGGCCGCAAGGCGGCGGGTGCTTGTCATGCCGGGCAGCCCTCTCGACGCATCTTGTGTCCAGCCCCCATCACACTTTCATCATGGCACAGCGTAATGAACAAAAGATTATCCAAGACTCGAAAGACCGGTCGGGGCTATGGAGGCACTCACACGGCCAGGTAACATCCCTGTCGATCGCATTCCCGCATTCGCGCTCTGCGCCATCGCCGCAACCGGTGTGCGGCGAACTGGAACTGGTGGATGGCATTCGCCTGCTGCTCGCAGCGAACAGGGAAGTCACGGCGGTGCCGCTTGCACTCGGGCTGCTCGACCTGCCGACGCGCAGTTACGTGGCCTCGGTGACGGCAATCGGCCAGCGCTCTCTCAGAACCCCAACACATCCCGCAGCAACGCACCGGTATCCAGCGGCATCACCTTGTAGCCCTCCGGCACCTCGAAGACACCGGGCGGCTGCGCCCCTACCTTCAGATCCCGCAGTTCCAGCTCCACGCGCCGCTCCTTGCCTTCAGGATCGCTCACTACAAAGCGGCTTTTCACATGTACGCCGGCGCCGTTCTGCCAGTACTCGCCCTCTCGGCGCGCACCGCCGCGCGTCTGGTAGACGATTTTCCAATGCGTACTGGACGCACCGCCCACGGTTTCCTTGCCTACCTGTTGGCGCGAGAGCACACGGATATTCGCCGGTGAATCCATCTCACTGATGTCTGTTTCCGCAGCGAGCGCGAACATGGGTGTCATCTGCCAGATGAGCTTCCTGTCGTAGCGCAACACCAGATTGATCTCCACGCCCTTCACCAGAGCACTGATGCGCTCCTTGAGTTTGGTGTGATGGACACGCGTTTCGAGCGTACGGCCATCGACACGCACGATGCGCGTGGCTTCCCACGAGATCTCGTCAAGGATGGCGTGGGCGGTTGGCGCGAGCACGGCAACGAAAAGGAACAGCAGCGAGCGCACGGCAAATTTCGCGATCTGGATCACGTTTCACACACCTCGGGTGGCAACCGGAATTCGCCCAACGTAGTCTCCGGGCGGCTTGACCACAACAACTCAAGGAGAAGTTCATGCGCGGATTCATCCATCGCTCTGCCATCACCGGGCTGGCAGCAGCAGTGTTCTCGTCCGTTGCCATTCCTGCGACAGCCGGTGAGGCGTTGCGTGTTCGATGCGAGCAACGCGCCGATCGTTCGGTGGTATCGGTCGACGCGAAGAATCTGCCCGACGGGGATTATCAGGCCGAGATCGTGTCAGGCATGAACTCACGGCTCTCGGAGTTGCAGCCTGCTGTGGCCGGAGAAGTGGAGTTCGATTTCAGCAGCAAGCCTGCAGACGTCGCTGCCGGCGCCACCTCCGTCGCTCGCAATTTCGTTCAGGGCCCCACAGCCGGAAAGATCCTGGACGCTGATGGCTTCGTGATCGTGAGCGATACGGTGCCCTGCCGGGTCCGCTGATCACTCCCTGCACCACACAGCAAGGAAGCCACGCCCCCACGCGGTATCCGGCCCGGATGCCGCGATTGCCAACCATCTCGCCCCTCGGTTACTTTCGCGGCCCTTTCCCTCGTGTCGCAGGAAGTCCCCATGGCGCAGTACGTCTACACCATGAACCGGGTCGGCAAGGTCGTGCCGCCCAAGCGCGAGATCCTGAAAGACATCTCGCTGTCGTTCTTCCCCGGCGCCAAGATCGGCGTGCTGGGCCTGAACGGCTCGGGCAAATCGAGCCTGCTGCGCATCATGGCCGGCGTCGACACCGAGATCTTGGGCGAGGCGCGCCCGCAGCCCGGCATCAAGATCGGCTACCTGCCGCAGGAGCCCGAGTTAGACGCCAACAAGACGGTGCGCGAGGAAGTCGAAGCAGGCCTTGGCGAGCTGATGGAAGCCAAGCAGAAGCTCGAGGAAATCTACGCCGCCTATGCCGAGCCCGACGCCGACTTCGAGAAACTCGCCGAACAGCAGGCAAGATACGAAGCCGTCATCGCCGCTGCCGGCACCGACTCCGAAACACAGATGGAAATCGCCGCTGACGCGCTCCGCCTGCCGGCGTGGGACGCCGTGATCGGCAAGCTCTCGGGTGGAGAGAAGCGCCGTGTGGCGCTCTGCAAACTGCTGCTCTCGAAGCCCGACATGCTGCTGCTCGACGAGCCCACCAACCACCTGGACGCCGAGTCCGTCGACTGGCTCGAGCAGTTCCTGCAGCGCTTCCCCGGCACCGTGGTGGCGATCACCCACGACCGCTACTTCCTCGACAACGCCGCCGAGTGGATTCTCGAACTCGACCGCGGGCACGGCATTCCGTGGAAGGGCAACTACTCCTCCTGGCTTGAGCAGAAGGAAGCGCGTCTGGAGCAGGAAGCCAAGAGCGAGGCCGCCCGCATCAAGACGATGAAGCAGGAACTCGAGTGGGTGCGCTCCAGCCCCAAAGCGCGGCAGGCGAAGAGCAAGGCGCGTCTGAACCGCTTCGAGGAACTCTCGAGCGTCGAGTACCAGCGCCGCAACGAGACCGCCGAGATTTTCATCCCGCCGGGCGAGCGACTGGGCGATCTGGTAGTGGACTTCGACGGCGTCTCGAAGGCCTTCGGCGATCGCCTGCTGATGGACAACCTGAGCTTCAGCGTGCCCGCAGGCGCGATCGTCGGCATCATCGGCCCGAACGGCGCGGGCAAGTCCACGCTGTTCCGCATGCTGATGGGCCGTGAGCAGCCCGACAGCGGCACGATCCGCATGGGCTCCACCGTGAAGCTCGCCTCCGTCGACCAGTCCCGCGAGGGCCTCGAGAACAGCAAGACCGTCTTCGATGCCGTTTCGGGCGGCGCCGACATCCTCACCGTTGGCAGATTCCAGATCCCGAGCCGCGCCTACGTGGGCCGCTTCAACTTCAAGGGCGCG